>JBEPXQ010000406.1:1387-2780 GCA_041641835.1 Bacteroidales bacterium | reverse complement strand
AAACCGGATAGCATGCAAATAGTGATCAGGCAGGCGAAAAAGCTTTTACCCGTTACCTTATTCTTCGATAACGATATCCCAGGACCTTCTGTGAGTGAAGATACTACCTCGCGCAAGATAGACAGGCTGCTTGAAAATTATGCGCAAAGAGAGGATGTTTATCTGCAGCAGTATGCAAGAAACAAAGTTGACAGCCTGCAGATGATTTCATTTTTCAATCGCGTGGAAAGGGGAGGGGAACTACTTGACAGCCTGGTTAATTATTTGCATTTGGGCTTAAGGCAGGGTGAAGATATTCACCTGGTGCTGCGGGGATATGCCAGTCCGCTTACCTCCGAAGAATACAACCTTAAGCTGTCGAAACGGAGAATAGTTTCGCTGGTGAACTATCTGAAAGTAGCTGAAAGCGGCATCCTGCAGCCTTACCTTCAAGCCGGTGATACAACGGTGGCCACACTGCATATCTATCAGGAGCCAATGGGGGAAATATCAGAAGAAGGGATCAGCGATAATCCTGCTGATAAGCGGAATTCCATTTACAGCCTGTCGGCAGCTAAAGCCAGAAAAATTGTGATTACTGATATTCTTCTTGAGAAAAAAGCACAAAAACAGGAAAATATTCGAAAGAGCAGGTAGGTGCTGAAAACAAATGGATTTTTTTTAGGTTATATACAAAGTGAATTATTTCACGTTAAATAATGTTAAGCAGATGCTGCTGAAGATTATTTTTGTACTTTCGTGCAAACCCGGCATGGAATGTGCAATTGGTGATGCAGTTTATGCAAACAGGAATTCAATTTTAACTGGAAAGAATCAGTTGCTTTCCGGCTTTATTCCATCTTAATCAAAATACATAGTGATGAAGCGAAAGATATTAGGATTTATACTGCTCCCCGCAGTTCTTATAAGTTTATTTGCCTGGCAAGCTTATGAAAAAAAGGAAAAACAGAGGGAAAAGATTGTTGGGCAGTCCATTATGCTTACACTCAATTCAGCTCATTATTTAAAAATGCAGCTGGATGATGAGTTTTCAGAAACGGTTTTTGACATGTATGTAGAAAGCCTGGATCCCACAAAAAAGTTTTTCCTGAAGGAAGATGTGGAGGAGATGAAGAAATTTCGGCGTGCTATTGATGATCAGTTGAAAAACAACCAGTTTGATTTTTTTGAATTATCTTCTTCCATCATCGATAAGAGAATGAAAGAAGCGGAGGCTTTTTACAAAGAAATTTTGAAGCAACCGTTTGATTTTGATAAAGATGAAGAGATTCAGCTTGATCCTGAAAAGCAGGATTATGCCACAAATGTTGAGGTGCTTAAGGATGAATGGCGCAAAGCCCTGAAGTATCAGACTATGGTTCGGTTGAAAAACATGATAAAGAAGCAGTAAGAT
>JBEPXQ010000406.1:0-1377 GCA_041641835.1 Bacteroidales bacterium | reverse complement strand
GCTGGAACGTGAAGATACATCCCACACAGAAAAGACTTTTGAAGAAATGGAGGCCGAGGCCCGTGAGAAGGTAGAAAACCGGCAAAAAGACTGGTTTGAAAACCTGGGGCAGATTGAGCGGAAAGATCGCTTTTCAGCATACTACAACGCGGTGGCATCAGCTTTTGGTCCGCACTCTGCTTACTTCCCACCCAGAGACAAGGAAAACTTCGATATTCGCATGTCGGGCAAGCTGGAAGGCATAGGAGCACAGCTTACCCGTAGAAATGGCTATGTTACTGTTATCCGCATTGTTCCGGGCAGTGCTTCCTGGGAACAGGGCGATCTGTCAGCAGGAGATAAAATACTTAAAGTAGCGCAGGAAGACGAAGAAGCAGTGGATGTGGTTGGCATGCGGCTGGATGAGGTTGTTCAGCAAATCCGGGGAAAGAAAGGAACCGTAGTTACCCTCACTGTGGAAAAAGCTGATGGTACTATTATGGAGATTTCAATTGAACGGGATGTGGTTATCCTGGAAGAAACCTATGCTCGCTCAGCTATGCTGAATGAAGATGATGACAGTTTTAAAGCCGGATATATCCATCTGCCTAAGTTTTATGTTGATTTCAACGATAAGCAGGGCAGGCGCAGTGCTGAAGATGTGGCCCTGGAAGTGGAGAAGCTGAAAAAGGAAAACATGGACGGCCTTATTCTCGACCTGAGAAACAACGGTGGAGGTTCGCTGCCGGATGTTGTTAAGATCGTGGGCCTGTTTATTGATAAGGGCCCTGTGGTTCAGATAAAATCAAAGTTCGGAAAAGCACAGGTACTCAAGGATACTGATAATGGGATGGAATATGACGGCCCACTGATGGTGCTTGTTAACCAGGGTAGTGCCAGTGCCAGTGAGATACTGGCTGCTGCTATGCAGGACTATGGACGCGCAATAGTGGTAGGAACTTCCACAACTTTTGGTAAAGGAACTGTTCAGCGATTCTATGACCTCGACAGGGTGATCCGCTCCAATCAGTATGATGAGTTTAAACCGTTTGGATCTGTAAAAGTTACTACGCAGAAGTTTTATCGTATCAATGGTGGCGCCACACAGCTGAAAGGCGTTACCCCGGATATTATCCTGCCAAACCGCTATGCCTTTGTGGAAATAGGTGAAAAGCAAATGGAGAATGTGATGCCCTGGACGAAAATCGACGGGCTGGATTATGACACCTGGCCTTCTTATTTCGACGTGGAAGGGCTGAAAAAGAAGAGTGAAAAAAGGATAAAGAAAAAGAAAGTATTTGATCTTATCCTTGAAGATGCTCGGCGCGTGGAAGAAAACAGGGAGAATACCGCGCAGACACTTAACCTGAAGGAATTTATCAAAGAACAGGAAGATCT
>JBEPXQ010000405.1:0-2784 GCA_041641835.1 Bacteroidales bacterium | reverse complement strand
TAGTTAGAAAAAGCAAACCCCTAATACATTAATATATGCCAAATCTCAACGTATCTTATCTTGGCCTGGAACTTAAAAGCCCCATAATTGTTGGCTCCAGCAATATGGTTACCAGTGCCGATTCCCTTAAAGCTTTGGAAGAAAATGGTGCGGGCGCCATTGTTTATAAATCTTTATTTGAAGAACAGATTCAGCTTGAAAACCTGGAACAGTCAGAAACCATTGAAGAGTTTACGGAGCGCAATCCGGAAATGATCAGCACCTTTCCCGATGTGGAACATGCCGGCCCCAAAGAGCATGTGCATAATTTCAAAAAAGCCAAAGAACAGATTTCCATCCCGCTAATAGCCAGCATTAATGCTATTTACAAGGAAAGCTGGATTGATTATGCTGTGGAGTTTGAAAAAGCCGGTGCGGCAGCACTGGAGTTGAACTTTTATGCAGTACCGCGTGAATTTGACCTAACGGCTGATGACATTGAAGAAAAACAGATCAGCATATTGAAAGCGGTAAAGGAAGAGGTTAATATTCCTGTTTCAGTTAAGCTGAGTCCTTTTTATACAAATGTGCTTAATGTGATACAGAAGTTTGATGAAGCCGGTGCTGATGGTTTGGTTATTTTCAATCGCCTGTTTGAACCGGATATTAATCCGGATGATGAAAAGCATGTAACGCCTTTTAACCTCAGCAATAAGAATGAATATCGCCTGGCGTTGCGCTACAGCGGCATACTCTATAAGCAGATCAGCGCTGACATCTGTGGCAGCCAGGGTGTGTATGAAGGTAAAGACATTGCAAAACTGCTGCTGGCCGGTGCCGGTGTGGTGCAGGCTGTATCAACCTTCTACATCAACAAGCCGGGACATATGAAGAAGATGCTGGAAGAACTTAACGAGTGGATGAGGGTTAAGGGATACAAATCCATTGACGAATTTCGCGGAAAGCTGTCGAAGAAAAATGTGAAGGACTTCAAGATATTTAAGCGTGCCCAGTATGTTGACCTTTTGATGCATGCTGAAGATGTATTCAAAAAATACCGCATGCCATAACATCATATCATATTTACTCCTTCTTTATAAGGTGCAGTTTGCCAAAGCGCGAATTGCGCCTTTTTTTGTTTGTTGGGTGTGAGAGTAGAAGATACAAAACCGCGCCTGTATGCTAATTACCGCATTTAAGCATCAGGATATCCTGAATTGAAGATGGCCTTGCAGCCTGATGGCGAGGACTTGGTGGTGGCTAAAGCAACCAACGAAAGCTTGTTGTCCACCGCTTGAGCCGCCGCGGGATACCAGCCGCAGATGCCAATAGCTATTGGCACCGTCCACATAATAATCAGCATATTGTAAATCAACATGCTTTACTGCATGGCTCTTCTTGTTATCTTTGCAGGCCCAATACGGAAGTACTTATGATTTACCCGGAAAATTTTGAAGCGAAAATAGGATTTGATAAGATCCGCGAGATACTGCATAACAACTGCATTAGTGCCATGGGCAGGAATATGGTGCGTGATATGGCTTTTCAAACAGATTTTGACATCATCGCCAGGCAAACTGAGCAGGTGCTTCAATTCAAACAGGTGATCATGCTTGAACCGGCTTTTCCCGCGGCGGACTTTATTGATATGCGCACAGTACTGAAAATGCTGGGCACAGAGGGTACAGTGATCGAGCAGGACAGCCTTCACGATCTGAATTCCTCGCTGAAAGCCATGGAGCAGGTGCGCCTGTATCTGAAAAAACTTGACCCGGAGAAATACGGTGAACTTCAAAAGCTGTCTGAAGGCCTTGATGGCTGGCAGGATTTCACCGAGCGTATCGACAGGATCATCGACGATAAGGGGGAAATACAGCCTGATGCTTCTGCGCAGCTAAAGGAGATTACCCGAAAGATTCGCAGTCATGAAAAGAGCCTGTATTCAAAGATCAGGCAAACGCTGGACCAGGCACGAAAATCGGGCTGGCTGGCTGATGACGGTGATATGACGGTGAGAAACGGCCGGCTGGTGATCCCGCTGAAGGCAACCAATAAAAGAAAGATCAGGGGTTTTATTCATGATGAATCTTCCAGCGGGCAAACGGTTTATATGGAGCCTGAATCGGCTTATGAAACCAACAACGAGATACGCAAGCTGCGAAACGCCTACCGGCAGGAGGTAAAGCGAATACTGGCAGAATATACGGACGAATTGCGGCCTTACGTGTATGACCTTATATATGATTACGAGTGGCTGGGACTGATCGATTTTATCCGCGGCAAAGCCCTGCTGGCCATCCTTATAAATGCTGACAAGCCAAAGCTTTTTAATGAACAACGGTTTTCATGGCAGCAGGCAGTGCACCCATTGCTGCACCTGGTGTTCAGGGAGCAGAACAGGCAGGTGGTACCGCTGGATATATCGCTGGATAAGGAGCAACGCATCCTGATCATCTCAGGGCCCAATGCAGGTGGAAAATCCGTGTGCCTGAAAACCACCGGGCTGCTGCAATACATGTTGCAGTGCGGCCTGCTGCTGCCTGTAAAGGCCAGCTCAGAATGTGGCATATTCAGCAGAATTTTCATTGACATAGGCGATGAGCAGTCACTGGAAAACGACCTGAGTACATACAGTTCACACCTTAATAATATAAAGTATTTTGCTGAAAACTGCGATTCCTCCACTCTGCTGATGATCGATGAGATGGGAACCGGTACAGAACCACAAATGGGGGGCGCCATAGCCGAAGCTGCCCTGGAAAAGATCTACGAGCTGGGAACCTGGGCCGTGATCACCACCCACTA
>JBEPXQ010000404.1:0-2788 GCA_041641835.1 Bacteroidales bacterium | reverse complement strand
GGACTGGCTGCCAGGCGGGCAGGTGTGAAAAAGATATTTTACCGACGGGGAACAGCATTAGCTGTGAATCCCCATCCCGTTAATCGCTGGTTTTTCAGAAATGTGCTTAGCGGTGTAATCGTAAATTCTGTTAAAACAAAACAGCTGATTAACGCGAAAAGGCAACTGCTTCCTGATAACAAAATTCATGTGGTGTATAACGGCCTGGATACAATCCCGCAGGAAGGTGATATAAAGCCAGTAGGTCCCGGCAGATTTATTATCGGAAACGCGGGAAGGCTGGAGCAGCAGAAGGGCCAGGACCAGCTTATTAAACTGGCGGAGGCTCTGAAAAAGGAAGGCTTTGACTTTGAGATTCGCATAGCAGGTACAGGCCCTTTACAGCAATCCCTTCAGAAAGAGATAAATCAAAGAGGTCTGCAAGATCAGGTTAAACTGATTGGTTTTCAGAATAACCTTTCATCTTTTTACAATTCCATATCGTTATTTGTGTTGAGCTCGCGATGGGAGGGATTCGGCTATGTTATGGCTGAGGCAATGGCCCATAAACGGGCCGTAATTGCATATGACATTAGTTCTAACCCTGAAATCATCACTCATGGTGAAAATGGTTATCTGGTGGAATACGGGAATATTCAGCAATTAAAGCAAGAGATCATTCGTCTTGCTGATAACAGGGAACTGCTGGATTTGCTTGGCAAAAAAGCACGAGAAAAAGTTCTGGAAAAATTCACATTGCCCAGGGCTGCAGATCAGGTTGAACGGATCATTAATCTTTAGTGAAAATTGATCGTCGGCCCCACAACAGGAATGAATAAAAGAAAGCAAAGAAAGTTGCACCAACCTGTGTTTCCAGCGTGTCTTCAGTTACCATGGATAATAAAACAATGATCAGGAAAACCATAAAAAGTGCTTCTTCCCAGGCTCGTGCTGCAAACACGGGATAAAAGATCATCAGTAGGAATAATGCGAGTCCCACAAGGCCGAGTGTTGCCCCCACTCTCAGGTATTGATTATGTGCCCGCAGCCTGAACTGTTCCTCCAGCATTGAATCCATTTCCTTATACTCCTGGCGGAATGCATTGGTAATATCGCCTGTGCCCACGCCAATCACCGGATTTTCTTTTATAATGCCGATGGCTGCCTTCCAGTATTCAAGCCGCTGCATTACAGAATGGCCACTGGGGTTACCCTGCTGCTGAAAGTTCTTGTATTCGTATATAATCTGCGATAACCTGGCCCGCAAAGATGATCGTTGCATATAATTTACATTGGCTATACCGTGCTCGATGGCTTTTATTTCCTCATCACTGAGTTTACTAATGCCTTCGGCATCCTTTCGCAGGCCTTTTGAATTTAAAAAGCGAATGAGCGTATATTTCAGCTCCTGGTTTTTTTCATCATAGCCTGAATAGGGGGTAAAGCTACGCCGGTTCCAGGCCTTTTTTAATTCAGGTTCAGAAATGTAAATATAAATATAGTGACCGTTTTCATGCCAGGTACTGGTAGTATCATGAAAATAAGGATTTCCCTGTGCTGTGGTGTCCTCCAGGCTCGTGAAATCAACATCGGGAGCTATCAGTTCTTCACTTATTACCTGGCTGGCAAATATAAACCCAAAAAGGATCAGGGCTAACAATCCCGAAAGCCCTGCTATTTTTATCCATGGCTTTCCTTTGTAAAACACCAAAAAAACAAGCATTCCAATACCGAGGATAATTGTTATTCCCAGCCCGGTGACCGATTCAAGCAGAATCAGGAAGATCAGTATCCAGATTGCCGGAATAATCAGTGCCAGTTTTATTGTCCACATCATAGCTTTCCAGGAAAAGAAAATAAGAGCAAAGAATGCCAGGCTGAGCATCAGGCCAAAGCGGATATGTGAAATGTAAGGAGAAATATCGCGGGTGTCCAGCACGTCGCCTGTGGCGAGAATATAGGTGGAAATAAATGAACCAGCCAGCACGGCGGCAATAAAGAATCCGATAACATAATTCCACTGCCGGCGGGTAAGTGGAGGGCCGGTGGAAATTATAAAAGGCAGAATAAGCAGCGGAAGCTTGATCCTTAATTCTTTTAAGCCATGTTCAAGGTTTACCGAATACAATAAGCCAAGCAGGAATAATATATAAATACCTGCAATCATCCAGGCAGAGGGAACGCGGAAAAACTGCCGGGTGCGTTGCCAGGGTTTGCTGCTAAGCAACCAGCCTGCTGCCAAAATAAATTCCGACACGCTGATCATAAACCTGGATAAGGGTAATGAGGCTGCCAGCAATACAAGAGCAACAAAATATATCTTTTCGCCTAATAAAGCTTTGTTGGTTACTATCTTCAAAACTCCTCTTCTCCTTTTTATTCCTATTTATTCCTACTGTTTCTTTCGATCCTGCAAAATTAAGTGATAATGCTTGGCATAGCGTAAAAAATTTGCATACGCATTATTGCGGCATATAATAAAGCCGTAAACTCCATCCAGAAAGCCACCTCTGAAAATATAATCGCGTATGAAACGAAAAGCCGGGTTGAATATCATTTTAATCAACACAGCTGTCTTTTTTTTGTTTAGCCTCTGATTTGCGTAGATGGTAGTAAATTTATTTATCTGGCTGATATGTTCATCTACAGTATAAAATGAATAATGCAACAAATCGCCTTTTAGCTGGTCGATACTAACTTCTTTATTGAAAACAGGCTTTTCATGGATTTCTCCATGCCATTCTGCTTCTTTCCTGTTGAAAATTCTGATCTTCCTATCGGGATACCAGCCTGAATGCTTAATCCATTT
>JBEPXQ010000403.1:0-2794 GCA_041641835.1 Bacteroidales bacterium | reverse complement strand
CTGAGTAAATATTCCGAAGAATGGTTATTTGGCTACAAATTTGGCTTTGAATTGTTACTGGTTAACGGGTTCCTTGTTTTCATGGGCTTAATGATTACTTCTGAAAAGAAGATGGACGAGTAACAGGAAAATATTATTTTCGTTAACTGAAATATCAGTGGCGAATATTTCTGCTGTAATTGGATAAAGCTTTCTTCATCAGAACAAAAAAACAAAATATCATGAAAAAGATACTGATTTTATTGACCATACTGTCGCTTGCTGCCTGCAAAACGCAAAACAATTTTAATGTGGTGCCTGTGAGTGATATTCAACAAACTGAAGAAAAGAAAGAAGGCGTTTATTACGCTTTGCCACGCACACATGTCACCGTGGATGTTTCGGTGGTAAAAACCCAGAGTTTTCGTGGTCCATTTGCCGGGTATGCTTCCAGATACCTTGGAATGGAAAACGTAATCCGCGAGAATTCCTCTTCTTATGAGATCCGGGATATCAAAATTTCCACCTTTTTTGAGCCTGATCCCGACCAGTTTTATTTTGTGGAGTTCATGGAAAGCGGGCAGCAGGATGACCGGCAGATAATGATGGAGCTTACTGAAGCCGGACTGATTGTGGATGTCAACAGCCCATCGGAATTTAATGCCAGCGGAAGGATGACCTACACGATGGATGAGGAAAGTAATGACTACAGCAAGACCTTTAAATATTTCCCTGATCAGAATCTCTATGAAAAAGTGGATACCATTATCCAGCAGATCACTCAGGATACAATAACCATCGAGCGAAAGATACTGAAGCGCAAAATGGTGGAAAAATCAACGGAACAAAAAGCCAAGGAGGCAGCGGATTTTATCTTAAAGGTGAGGGATCAGAAAATGAACCTGATTACCGGTTACCAGGAAACACCTTATTCAAAGGAAACCCTGGAATATATGTATAAAGAGCTGGAGAACATCGAAAATGATTACATGAGGCTGTTTACCGGCCTTAAAACCACACAGGTGTTGAATTACCGCTACTCTTACCTGCCGCCATCCAACATATACAATATAGAGGAGCCACTGTTCAGGTTTTCCACCCGCCATGGCGTTGTGGATGCTGATTTTGATGACGGGCAGATGGTTTACCTGCAGGTAGAGCGCCAGCGTAACGCTCACAAGATGCTGGAACATATCAAAAGTAATTTTAATGCGGAGCAGGAAAAAAATGGCTTTTATTACCGCATGCCGGAGTATGCACGCCTTACCATAAAGCTGGGTATCGTGCCCAAGGCCGAAGCGCTTTATCCAATCAGTCAGTTTGGTGTAGTGAATTCACTGCCCGCGGCATATAACAAGATCAGATTTTACCCCTCAACCGGTATGATCAGGACAATAGACACGCAAGCCGAAGAAAAAAAGTAGGTAGCTATGAACAACCAGGATTACGCCAATTACATACCCGAAAAGCAGTATTATTTTTCTGACACTTCTTTTGATCAGCTCATGCGCAAAAGGATCAGCAAAGTACTGTTGATCTGCTCCACCTATGATGCTTTTATGCTGGAAGAAGATGGCAGGATAGATGAGCAGATATTCAATGAGTATGTATCTCTCAACCTGCGCTACCCGCCGCAGTTCATCCAGGTTTCCTCTGCCGAGGAGGCTTTCGACAAGCTGGGATCCGAGCAGATCGACCTGGTGATATCCATGCTGAGTATCGGTGATATGGATCCCTTCCAGCTGTCCATATCCGTCAAAAATAAGTATCCTGATATTCCCATCGTGGTGCTCACGCCTTTCTCACGCGAGGTGACCATAAAGCTGAGCAATGAAGACCTGTCAGCCATTGATCATGTGTTTTGCTGGCTGGGGAATGCCAATATCCTGTTGGCCATTATCAAGCTGATTGAGGACAGCATGAACGTGCAGCACGATGTGGAAGAGGTTGGGGTGCAGGTGATCATTCTGGTGGAAGATAATATCAGGTTTTACTCCAGCTATCTGCCCAGTATATACCGCATCATCTTCAAGCAGTCGAAAAAATTTATGGCCGAAGGGCTCAACGAGCACCAGAAGATGCTCAGGATGCGTGGCAGACCAAAGATACTACTGGCACGCACCTATGAGGATGCTATCAGTTATTACAAAAAATATCAGCACAACCTGCTGGGTATTATTTCTGACATCAGCTATTCCAGAAATAATAAGATGGACAAGTATGCCGGTGTAAGGCTTTGCCAGAAGGTGAGAAAAGATGACAAGTTCCTGCCGTTTTTGCTGCAAAGTAGTGAGGGGACCAATGAAAAGCTGGCTAAGCGTGAAAGGGTGGGTTTCATCAATAAAAACTCCAAAACACTGCTGAAGGAATTGCGGGATTATATCGTGCAGAATTTTGCCTTCGGCGACTTTATCTTCCTGGATCCGGCCACCGGTGAAGAAATTGACCGGGCCATCGATCTGCAGTCGTTTCAGCAAAAGCTGTATGGTATTCCTGATAAAACACTCAGCTACCATATCAACCGTAATCATATTTCCAAATGGTTGAATGCCCGTGCACTTTTTCCCATAGCCGATATGCTGAAGCATCTGCGCCCGGAGCATTTTGAAAACCTGGATGAGATACGGCGCTTTTTGTTTGATACCATAGCTTCCTACCGGCGCGGAAAGGGCAGGGGTGTTATTGCCAAATTCTACCGCGAACGCTTTGATGAATACCTGATATTTTCACGCATAGGCGAGGGGAGTATCGGGGGAAAGGCCCGCGGACTGGCATTTATCGATTCGCTGCTGAAGAAGCATAATATCATGGACAA
>JBEPXQ010000402.1:0-2802 GCA_041641835.1 Bacteroidales bacterium | reverse complement strand
CGATATCGCCTCCGTCAAAAACATGAAAGGTTTTACCGTTTTTGGTATAAATGGCCTCGGCGCAGTAATCACGCTCCGTTAAAAGGTAGAGTGTAACAAGCTGGTTGGTGGTGGTGTCTGTTAAGAGGGTATCCCGGCCGGGTACCGTGCCCTCGTAAATATAGTAAATCACTTCCTGGTTTTCTTCATTTATAGTGAATTCCAGAACTGCTTCGCTTTCTTCCGGAACATTATAGTAGCAATTGGAACAGCTGTAGGTGCTTACATCGGTTTCGCAGCCGGCAAACAGCACTAAAAGCAAAAGGAGAGAGCTAAGGTTGATATACTTCATGATCGATTTGTTTTTTAATTCACGGATTGGAAAAACATACTAAAACTATTCCATAAACCTTTGTGTAAAATTAATTGTTTCTCTGAAAATAAAAAAATATCTCTTATGCAAATTATATTATCGCCCGCCAAAACCCTTGATTTTGAGACTAAGGCAGCAGTGAACACTGCTACTCAGCCTATATATCTAAAAGAATCAGAAAAACTGATCAAGGAGCTGAAAAAGAAAGGGAAGTCTGATTTAAAGGAAATGATGGATATTTCTGATGATCTTGCAGAGCTTAATCTTCAACGATTCAGGGAATGGGGTACACCCTTTACCAAAGCTAATGCAAAACAGGCTGTATTTGCTTTCAATGGAGATGTGTATGAAGGCCTTCAGGCTGGGAGTTTTACCAAAAAGCAACTGGAATATGCACAAGAGCACTTGTTCATCCTTTCTGGCTTGCATGGAATTTTAAGGCCGCTGGACCTTATTCGTCCATATCGCCTGGAGATGGGGAGCAAATTTGAATATGACGGCAAAAAGCTTCATAAATTCTGGGGCGACAAAGTAACCGCTGCCATTAATGAAACCGGCGATAATTATCTAATCAACCTGGCTTCAATGGAATATTTCAAAGCTGTGCAGAAAAAAGACCTGAAGCCGGAAGTTATAACTCCATCCTTTAAAGAACTTAAAGGCGATAAATACCGGGTTGTCAGCTTTTATGCCAAGAAAGCCAGAGGATTGATGGCACAGTATATCATCAGAAAAAAACTTTCTGACCCTGAGAAGCTGAAAGATTTTAATGAAGACGGCTATCGTTTTCACGAGTCATTATCAGATGAAACCAGCTGGGTTTTCACCCGCTGATCACCAGTTAACAGGTTGGCGGCTCACGGGCATGGTCATGCATCGTGCCCCACCACCGCCACGCGGCAGTTCTGATCCTTCCAGCGTGATGATAGCCCGCTGATAATCATCCAGGTTTATTTTATCATCAATAACATCAGCAGCAGGAATAACCTCAAATCCATGATTATTCATTTCTTCTACTGTGTAGGTGTTTCTTTCATAACCAATTACTTTGCCCGGCGCAATAGCGAAGAAATTGGCACCACTGTGCCATTGTTCCCTTTCCTGCACCCAGATGTCTTTAGGACCGCCGCAATAGATTGGCTCAAGATCCATTCCCAGCTTTTTTAGTGCAGTAAGCAGGTTGTCCTCTGTGTATATGGAGCACACCTTGCCGTTATCTATTTCTATATGAACAGTTTGGAGGCGGTTTGGCTCCAGGATAACGGGTTCGTAGATCATGCAGGCATTACTATCAAGAAAGGTAAAAACCATATCAAGATGAATAAATGACTCGGGCTTGAGCGGAAGCTCCTGCACCAGGATATGACGCTTTTCCCGGTGGGTTTTCAGGCGCTCAATAATAAAATCAATACCCTGGGAGGTGGTTCTGCTACCTATTCCTATCATAAGGATGTCCTCACGGGCCACCAGCATATCGCCGCCTTCTATGGTAAGGTTATCAGTAAAAGAAGGATCATTAACCGGGTTAACAGTTTTAGTCTGAAAGTTTTGATGATAATCAAAAATGGCTTCCATGATAATTGATTCGCGTTCCCGAACCCTGCTGGCCATGCGGTTGATCAGCACCTTGTCGAATGCAGTCACTGCAGCATCCCTGGTGAAAAAGAAGTTGTGTAGCGGACGCAATGCATAGCGCTGCCTGGAGAGGTATTTCGTGAGGTTGTCCTTTTTCAGGACCACGCCCTCAATCAGCTGGTCAGCTAAACTGATGTTATCAGTTTGAAGCAGCTGGCTCTGTAGTTCCATGGCATTTTCATGCCGTGTGATCCTTCTCACAAGGTCTTCTTTTACACGCTGATTATCCAGGATATCAGTTAAGAGGTCTTTTACCTGAAATACAGTGGTGGTTTTTTCCAGCAAGCCCTGAAACTGGCTGTATTCACGGCGGGCTACATTCAAATTTAGAATATCACTGTAAAGTGCCCGCTCAGCATTCTGAGGGGTCATATTTTCCACTTCCGGACCGGGGGTATGCAGGATCACTGCATCGAGTTTACCTATCTCGGAATATACATTATTATTGATTCTTGAAGACATGATCGATTATATTTGCTTGGTTGTCAGTTGAAGGCGGCTATTTCAGCAGGCCTTTTAAATGACGTGCAAAGATAGCGAAATTTGCAACATTGCGGGCGATTTTTTCATTGGTGGCCTCATACAATCTCTAATATCGGAACAATAATTTGCACTGCTGTTAATTTCAAACATTGGTCATTTTTTTATATCTTCGAGCCCCAAAGCATTGTCATGAGTGATTTTGATGATATTTTTCTTCAGATGGAGAAGGAGTCACGGCGTGAGCGTCGTAAGAAGGAGAGAAACCTGCTTACCTCGGCAGCTTTGCTGCTGCTGGCAGCATTAATCACTATCCCCTTATTTGTACTTGTTTA
>JBEPXQ010000401.1:0-2825 GCA_041641835.1 Bacteroidales bacterium | reverse complement strand
TTGTTGTGGGTGAGGGTACTTTGAAGGTCTTTCAGGTCCTTAATCTCATCTCCCACAAACAGGTACAGGTCAGTGTCGGTAATACGTAATGGTTTATATTTTGCGTGGAAAAACTGCCCTACCACATACGCCTTTCCGCTAAATTCATTTCCTGCATTAAGAGCTTCACTCACCTTTGTTCCGTGGGGTATATATGTACCGGTGGCTCTGCGACTGTTTTTGCCTGTAATATTTGTGGAGATCCTCAGGTATCCTTTGTTGAACTTTTGAAAAACAGTAGCTCTGGAGCCTGTGAGGTCCCTTATTTCATCAACGAGTTCATGGCTGTATTGTAATTGCTCGCCATTCAGAAGAATAACCGGGACCGTGATTTCAGTGGTGTTGCCGGTTTTTTGATTTACAGCCCTGAAAAAAACCTGTTTGGAAGAATCAATTTCCAGCGTTTTTATTCTGCTCTTTATCAGTAGTTTTGCTGTTGAAAAAGAATGAACCACTTTTTCGCTGCGCTGATCCTGCAATATGTCAAGCATTCCCTTGATGCCGTTGAGCTCAGTTCTTATCTCCTGCTCCTTCATCAGCATCAGGTTTTCCGATTCCTCCCTGTACGCTATATAAGCGGCAATTGTCATTATCACCAGATATGCCAGTAGAAAGGCGATAATGATCCGGCTAAGTAGATTCATTTTTCTCATGCTGTACCCCCATGCTAATTGCGGCAAAAATACTGTGGTGCACTACCAAATGTAAAGTATTTTAAGGCTAAGATTAATAACTACCGGATAAATAAGGGATTACAGGAGTGTAATGAATTGTTAAGTTGCGATAAATAGAGAAGCTGAGCTATGGTTTCAGGTTCGTGCTGATTTATAACAGCAGTTCTTTTTTCTTCTCTTCATATTCTTCCTTATTGATTTCACCTCTGGCATAACGCTCTTTAAGAATTTCAAGTGGTGTTTTATCACCCGGAGTTTTTGCCCGTGAATTTTTAATGCCTCTGTTTATGAGTAGCCATACGATTATCAGCATTATAAGCACTCCGGTAAATGCTGGCCAGGTCATTCCCCATCCATGAATCCCAAAAGTATCCATATAAAATTAAGTTTTTGCGGTTTAATGAAATAACCACAATACCGGCTAAGGTGTTCAAAAGGCAGCTGTTAATCCTGTTGTTCAAGATAATTTCCCTGTGGACCTACATTTTTCAGGTAAACCATTTGCGAACCCAGGTGCCCTGCCAGGGATACAGTAACTGCTGAGGCCATTATAACCAGCAATACAATAATTTCAGCCCAGGTTTTATTTCTCAGAACAAAGTGGCTTATGACTTTAAAAAGAAGAGCGGTGCCAGCCAGCCATGTTGTGATATCAGCAAACAACCTGTGTTTTTCAAAGATTTCATATGTGCGTGCAGGCAACTCAGCTACCTGAGGGTAATATACCTGTGAAGCCAGTATGGCACCTGTAAACCCTCCTGCCAGTAATGCCATTGTCACCCAGCTTAATGGAGTGCGGAAAACAAACAATCCGGCAGCCATTGAAAAAAATGACAGCAATAGCAAAACCACCGGAAAGTGAATAAAAAGCGGATGCAGGTTTGGAAACTCACTAAAATCAGAAAACAGCACTTCGGACCGATTATTCAGTTGCTTCTGCTTATCATCTTCTAATGAAACTTCCTCCTGAAGACCAACTTCTCCTTCTGATGATTTGTCATCATTAATATCCTGAGCTATTAAAGCAACAGAAAGTAACAATAGGGTGTAAATGAATATTTGTCTGTACATAGTTACTACGGTGGCAGCTAACCACTCTGCTTATTGCCTGATTTGTTGCCGGTAAACGATAATGTTAAAGGTTTATTGCATCATTCTATTTTTTCTTTAGTTTCTCCACACTTCAACATGGCATCACCAAAATAAGGATTCCTGATCTCTTTGGAATTACTGAACCAGTAAGCGCCTTCATCATCAAAAGCCATGGGGCAATACTGGAAATAGGTTGCTTTGCCGCTTAAGCCGAATGTTTTAAGTGAATGATAGAAGGTATTGTTGAAGTTGGAAAAGGCTTCCCGCTGCTTTTCAATGGCCTCTGAATCCTTCATGATATCAATATTGTTTTCCAGCACCTCAAGCTGCTCCATCCATTTCATGTGAGCGCTACCTTCCAGCAACGCCATATCTACATCATCCAGGGCGGCATCAAGTTTTTTTGCCTCCGTCTTTACTTTTTCAGCTTTCGATTCCACCAGGGCGTCTTTTACCTTGATGTACTGATCATACACCTTTGTGAGTTGCTGTTTAAATGCATCGGGTGTGCTGCCCGCTTTCACAGGCCTTTCCGTATCACCTGCCGTATGATCATGGCTTAAAGCAGCTTCGTCGTCCTGAGGGTTCATCATGCTGGTTTTGCCTTCCAGTTGAGCCGCGGCATCAATTTTAAACACGCCGTTGGAAGCTACTATTTCACCTTGCTGAAGACCATCGGTAACCACATAATAGTTACCGGCACGGGGGCCAAGTTCCACTTCGCGATATAGAAAGGCCGGAGATTCTGTATCAGGAGACTTAACGTAAACCACAGCTTTCCTGCCGGTCCAGAGTATGGATGAAGCAGGCAGCAGAAGTTTGTCTTCAGCATCTGCTGCTTCAGAATACAGCCTGCCGGTGGCAAACATCTCAGGCTTTAGCTTTCTGTCCGGGTTGTTTACTTCCACGCGGACTTTTGCTATGCGTGTCTCAGGATCGATAAATGGATCAATAAACTGAACCCGTGCCTTATAGGTTTTTCCCGGAGCTGAGCGAACAGTGAATTCAATCAGGTCTCCT
>JBEPXQ010000400.1:0-2828 GCA_041641835.1 Bacteroidales bacterium | reverse complement strand
AATATTCCAGGTCTCCCAGCTTCTCTTTATGGATAATAATGGTTTTTCCCTGTTGCCTGATCGTGCGCAACAGCTCACTGTTAATCTGCCGTGACACCAGCCCTTCGTCATAAATTTCCGGACGAGAGGTGGCAATAAGCATCCCATCAGTATCATACATGTTAATATCAGAAAAGAAAACAGCTGCAAATTTAAACATCAGGTCATTCACGTATGGATACATGGTGGAATCGAGCGTAGGATATGCCGATAATTTGTGCTCCACTTCTATCAGAATGGAATGGGATTTTTCCTTTAACAGCTTGGTGTTCTTTCTTTCATTCAGGTTTCTTAAATACATTACTGACAGCACCCCTATCAAGATAAAAGAAACAAGAATAATGATGAAGAAGATAAACTGAATGCGGGTTTTGAAGTTTTTATTTAGCCGGTTTACCAGCGATGGATTCATGATCAGTGCATTGATCAGCAGAAAAAGCATGAGAAATATAAGTACATAGGCAAACGGAGCCAGGGTTTCCCAAAAGCCGGGTACGTATTTGCTAACAATCAGGATCTCATCCTCGCTCACCGGATAATACAGGTGGCTGTATCCTTTATGTTCGAAAAAATGCTTTTCGCCATGTTCAGAAATATCATAATCGTTAATATCAATAAAATAGGTGTAATTGCCGATGGCGGCTATTAATTCCCCATTCCGGTATTTCGCCATGCTGTATTCTGCAGAAAAGAGTTCCGATCGCTGCATTTCCTCCCCCATCAACAATTCAGGATAAACCAATCCCTCGGGAGCAAATTTGGCATCCATTTCCAGATAAAGATTCAATGGAGGCCTGTCTGCTACTGTATCAGCCGGAAATTCAAATTTGGCAATGTAACTTGAGAACCAGGGGTCAGTATCCAGGTAAAAAAGGTTGTTGCTGAAAGTGAAATGGCCCATTTTGCTGATGATATCTTCAAAGAAATTACGGCAATTTTGCTTGAATCCATCGGGTTTTAGTATCAGACTATCATGAGGGAAACAAAGCGTAGCCTGGTAATTGTACTTATCCCAGTATCCGTCAAAATACTTATAAAGAATGTAGGAGATAACCAGATCCTCATCCAGGGGCTTCTGCTGCAACAGAATATCCAATGTATCATCATTATAAATATTGTCTTCAATATCCAGAAACATACTCTCTGCCACCGGATCCTGCCGCGAAGCAATTTTTACTGCCGACACCTGTCTTTCCGCCTGTTCCTTTTGGGTATTGTAATGTTGAAAAAGATAGGTGATCAGTGCGGCAAATATCAGAACATTAAACATAAGGCACCTTACAGTATCCAGTGATTTCATATAGTACTTCTGCAAGCTGAATAAAATAAGCAGAAGCAGGTAAATCAAAAAAGCTGTCCAGGATAACGTATCAGTGAAACTGAATATGAGCAGATAAATTCCCGACGCAATCAAAAGGGCCCAAAGGGCCTGCATAAAAATGCTGTGATTACGCACAAAGCGAAGCAATTTTGTAAGCAGAATATATACGGAAGTGATGAATACGGAAAGTGAAAGAAATGCAATAATGGTATAAAAATCAACTGAAAATATTTTGTACAGGTTGAGCATGATGGAGGAATCCAGTACCATTCCCTTTATTAGCCAATGCATAGCTTCGAGTGAAAAAAACAGCAAGAGATAAATAAACACATTTATCAGTATGGTGAAAACCATATTTTTACCTGTGTGCCTGAAGTTCAGGTCACGAAAAACGGCATATAAAATAGCAAGCAGGCACAGGCCATTAAGAAAAACATCACCGAGGGATGGGAAAAAGTTATTGAAAGCCAGCACAGCCGGATCAAACAACATGGAATTGTGTACGCTTTGCGGAAAGTTAAAATATGCTATCAGCACGCGAATGATGATAATATCGAATGCATAAAACAATACAAAGAGCCGTGGCCTTTTCCTGAACGGATTCAGATATTTATGAGCCCGGTACAGGAAAGAAAACAGGAATAAAAGTGACATTAAAAAAAGTGAAAACAGTACCTTGTTCTGCAATTCCGAAAGCTTCAGGTCTGGAGGAATATGAAGGTAAAAAAGCTTTTCTTTGCCATACTCCACTGCAGTTCCCTGGTTATTTTCCGCAATTGTTACCTCAGCAGGTATGGAAAGACTTTCATTAAAATCATTTCTGATTTTATTATTTTCATAAGGGTATTTATTCTTTAAAACTGTGAGGCCGACTATCAGGTAGTCATCTTTTTTTAGTTTAGTTACAAGACAATAGGCATTATTAAATACCTCGAAACGTTGATCGAAAGAAGAGGAGTCGAATTTGGCCGGAACCGGAATGCGATTATCCGACCACAATACAAGCTTGCCGTTCTTATAAAACAAAAACTCTGTTTCACGCTCATTATAAAGTTCTTCCCCTTGTTCCTCCACAAACAAATAGAGCTGTGCTGAGTCCATCTTCGCTAGTTCATATAGCGATTCATCAAGATACTTCAATGTTTCCGAAGTAAAGTTATCCACCTGCCTGACAATTTTATCCTCTGATAACCGGCTTTTGAAATACTGTCCGGTGAGGACTTCCATGCTCAGAAAAAGCATGAATAATATTAAATATATAATTGCTCTACGCATGTTATCAATTTTCATATTATAGCTTTCCGAATTCTTACCCGGTAAAAATACTAATAAAGCAGTTTGTGTTTTTCAGGTTTGATTCAGCTAAAATTTACTTATCCTGAAACGAAAATACGAAAAGATAGTACAACAGCAAACGAAATGACGTACTGTCCTGACTGTATGCATGTTATGGGCAATCGAAATAAAC
>JBEPXQ010000399.1:0-2836 GCA_041641835.1 Bacteroidales bacterium | reverse complement strand
AAAAAAAGCCCGGCAGGCGCCGGGCTCTCCGTGATTGATCGGTTTTGGGCTTATCAGACCGTACCTTGTGCGATCATTGAATCGGCAACTTTCACAAATCCACCGATGTTTGATCCTTTCACATAGTCAATGGTACCGTCGTCACGTTTACCATACTTCACGCAAGTTTCGTGAATATTCTTCATGATCGTGTGCAGGCGGTTATCCACCTCTTCACGGCTCCATGGCAGGCGCATGCTGTTCTGGGTCATTTCCAGTCCTGATACAGCCACACCACCGGCATTAGCAGCTTTCCCGGGGCCATATAACACGCGGTTTTCCTGGAACACATTAACAGCTTCAGGAGTACACGGCATATTAGCACCTTCTGATACTACAAAGCAACCATTGCCAACCAGCATTTTGGCTTCTTCTTCATTCACCTCATTCTGAGTGGCACTTGGCAGAGCAACATCACACTTCACTGACCATGGGCGCTCCCCTTCATGATACTCAGCGCCATACTTGTCGGCGTATTCCTTAATGCGGCCACGCTTCACATTTTTCAGATGCATCACATAATCCAGCTTCTCGCGGTCAATGCCGTCAGGATCGTAAATAAAGCCGCTGGAGTCGCTGAGTGTAACCACTTTGCCACCCAGCTCGTTAACCTTTTCAGTAGCAAACTGAGCAACATTTCCACTACCGGATACTGTAACCACCTTGCCTTTAAATGAATCATTACGTTGCTTCATCATTTCCTCGGCCAGGTAAACAGCACCATAGCCCGTGGCTTCAGGGCGAATAAGTGAGCCGCCCCAGTTAGGAGCTTTACCGGTAAACACGCCAGTAAATTCATTTTTAAGACGCTTATACTGCCCGAACATAAATCCAATTTCACGGCCTCCCACTCCTATATCACCGGCAGGAACATCCGTGTTTGGGCCAATGTGACGGAATAATTCAGTCATGAAGCTCTGGCAGAAATGCATCACCTCATTGTCCGATTTGCCTTTCGGGTCAAAATCTGATCCACCCTTACCTCCGCCCAACGGCAGGGTAGTGAGTGAATTTTTGAAAACCTGCTCAAAGGCCAGGAACTTCAAAATACCCAGGTTCACAGTAGGGTGAAAACGCAGGCCGCCTTTGTATGGGCCTATTGCACTATTCATCTCAATACGGAAGCCTCGGTTGATCTGGATATTGCCCTTGTCATCCTGCCACGGTACGCGGAAAATGATCACCCTTTCAGGTTCAGCAATGCGTTCCAGCACTTTTGCTTCCTTATACTGTGGATTTTCTTCAATAAACGGGATCAGAGATTCTGCAACCTCGTGAACAGCCTGGTGAAATTCCTGTTCTCCCGGATTCTTGGCCTTTACAATAGCCATGAACTCCTCGACCTTCTGGTCGTACATGTTGTTTGTCATTACGCACCTTGTTTAATTACACTTAATTTAGATTGACTAAGCAATATTAGAGATTAAAATCTTCATATCAAAATATTTATTACAATTTTCAAAATTTAAAAGGATTCTAAGTAACAAATTCAATAAAAATACAGGTCAAAACCGCAGCAGGCCTTACTTTCCCGATCTTGTTCATTCTCACACTGATTTCCAAACGTCCATGTCCGGAGGATCGGATCATCCAACTATTTATATCTCATTCCTGTTTTTTTTTAACTTTGTTGACAACGAAAGGAGAAACTATGACCCGAACAGATGATAAGCTGCACAATGATCAACAGGCAGAGCAGTCTGTGGACAGTACCGTGAATGAATATAAAAAACTGGTAGCTGAAAACACCGAGCGGTTGAAGGAGCTTGCCTGTATTAATCAAACCACAAAAATCCTGCGGCAGGGAAAACCCATAGAAGAATCCTTGCAGCAGATTGTGCTAAGTATCCCCCGGGCCATGCAGTATCCCAGATATACTACTGCCCGGATAACTTTTAATGGAAAGATATTTACCTCCATTAATTTTGAAGGTTCGCGCTGGGTATTGCGCGATACCTTTGAAACGGTGGATAAAAGGGTAGGAGGCATAGAGATCTTTTACATCAAGGAATTTCCTGAAATGGACCAGGGGCCTTTTCTCAACGAGGAGATCGACCTGATCCATAACCTGGCCAGCCTTATCAAGGGATATCTGGACGGTCAGGTGGCAAGGGGAGTGGATACACCTTATATATATAGCGGAGGCCACGAAAAAGAAGCAGAGGCAAAAAAACCCGAGCGGAAAAAGCTCATGCAGATGTTCCTTAATAAAAACAACTATGACCGGGATATCTATCATGATCTGATGCCGTTTAAAGTGACCGAAATTCTGTTAGTGGGAAATCTCTATGATGCTTTTAGCATTGAACGCGGCGGACGCTTTTCCGAATACGTGCTCAGCCAGTATCAGCAGCTCAATCTTACATCTGTGCCACGAATAACCGGTGTGTCCGATCATGATGAGGCCATGGAGTATCTCAGGTCAAAACATTTCGATCTGGTCATCCTCATGGTAGGTGTTGACAAAAAATCACCGGTGGTGCTCAGCAGGAAGATCAAGGAGCATTTCCCCTATATCCCGGTGTTTATGCTGCTTAATAACGATCAGGATGTCCATAAGTTTGAGGAACAGCGAAAGGAAATGACCACCATTGATAAGATCTTTGTGTGGAAAGGCGACTCAAGAGTTTTCTTTGCCATGATAAAACTCATCGAGGATAAGATCAATGTAGAAAACGACACCCGCATTGGCTTGGTACGGGTTATTTTGCTCGTTGAGGATTCGGCGCGATACTATTCGCGTTATATGCCGCTACTCTACAATGTGGTGATGGAGCAGACCCGCCGCATAATTGAG
>JBEPXQ010000398.1:0-2840 GCA_041641835.1 Bacteroidales bacterium | reverse complement strand
TGATCATTATGCCAGGGAATTACTAATGGAGAACCGCGAGCAGAACCGGCCCGTTCGTCTTATGGGCCTCACCATCTCAAACCTGGACGACCGGCAGGAAGGCGAGCAATTGAAACTGTTTTGAGGGTTACTGATCCAATGTCTATTTGGCCCTGAATATTTTGTGCCCGCAAAGACGCAAAGACGCTGGCTCATCACCGCTTTATCTCACCACCTCACTATCTGACCACCTCACCACCTCACCACCTCACCATCTTGTGAATTAGGAATGAGGAATTATGAATTAGGAATTTTTTTTTACGAAGATTCACGAAGTTTGAGCACCAGAGTTTCACGAAGTTTTCTTTGTGTTACTTTGTGCTATCTTTTGTGTGACTTTGTGTTACTTTTTTTTGCACAAATCGTGGAATACACTCATCATCTCACCACCTCACTATCTCACTATCTCACCATCTTGTGAATTAGGAATGAGGAATTATGAATTAGGAATTTTTTTTTCCGAAGATTCACGAAGTTTGAGCACCATAGTTTCACGAAGTTTTCTTTGTGTTACTTTGTGCTATCTTTTGTGTGACTTTGTGTTACTTTTTTTTGCACAAATCATGGAAAACACTCACTATCTCACTATCTCACCACCTCACTATCTTGTGAATATTGCCTATTGTTTTATTGCCTACTGATTACTACCATTCCATAACGGGCACGGACTACAAGTCCGCGTCGTCGAATCAATCACCTCCACCCTTTAGCACGAGGCATTGTTCGCTAAGATTGTGAAATTGTATTCCATTGGTATCCGCAAAAGTTTTCCATTTCTTCCTGTTCCATGAGGGCACGCTGGCGGTTAGCAGGACATGAGACGGATAGCTGTTGTTGAGACACTTTTCAGGAACAGCGCGGTAGTGATTCACCAGCAAGTAATCCGGGGAGTACTCCAAAATAGTATTTGCTTCATCCATTATGTAAAACAAGCGGTTATCCCAAAGTAAACTGTTGCGATAATAGGCAACATAGTTATTTTTTCTCCTTACTGAATCACTCAGCTCAATAATGTCAGGCATTTTAAGTCCTTTGCTAACCCAGTTTTCCAGCATATTATAATTCACGAACTTCTCATTATTCATCGTAGCGCTGTCCATTAGCACTACATGTCTATCCCCTTTAATCATTTCCATGGCCACTCCCCTACCAGCATCATAAATCACCAACTCATCCTGCTTAAGTCTTTCGGTAGTTGCATCTACAAATGTCAGACTGAGGATAAACAGAAAGAAAAGCGATACAAGCAAGGCACGCCGGTTAGAATTTACCAGCCACACGTAAACCATGATAATTGTCAGGTAGACCAGCAGAATCTGGGGAGCGGTTAGGTTGAGGAAGCTAAGCGCTGAGGAAGGCAGGCTTTCAATAACAAGTACGGAATTATTGAGGAACCAGATCAGACCCCACAAAACTTTGGAAAAAAGCCATGCTGCCGGGTGAAAGAATGCTGTAAAAAAAAACAATAATCCGGCGTAGATAATGAAGCTTGAAAGGGGTATCACTATCAGGTTGGTGATGAGGAAATAGAGCGGGAAAATGTGGAAATAATGTATGGCCAGAGGGAAAGTTCCCAGCTGTGCAGCAACAGACACTGTGGTGATAGCCCATAGCTTATCAACTATGGTGTTGCGTGGCAGCCACATCCGGTAAAGCAAGGGCTGAAAAGCCACAATGGACAGGACCGCCAGGTACGACAGTTGAAAGCCGATCTGTGAAATGATCAGCGGATCAATTATAAGCAGGACAAAGGCTGATGCAGCCAGTGAATTATACACGCTGGTGGGTCGGCGGATCGTTTTCCCTATCACCACGAATGACACCATGGTGGAAGCCCGAAGTACTGATGGTTCCAGACCTGTGAGAGCCGCGTAAAACCAGATCATAATAATGATGAGCACGGCCTTGATAAAAGGTCCCCGTTTGCGGCGGTTCAGGAACCTGAGCAGCTGCTCCAGGATCAGGAAGATAACGCCCACATGCAGACCTGAAACACATAGGATGTGCATAGCACCGACGGCAGCAAAATCAGAACGCAAGCGCGGATCCATAGTGTTATCCTGCCCCAGCAGTATAGCTGCCGCTATGCTGTATTCTGCCCCCCGGAAGCCGTATTCTTTAAGGTTTTCCAGCAGCTTCTTCCGAAGGTTAAAAACAAACCCACGCAGGTCCTTTTTCTGATATCCTTCCAGCAGCTGCACAAATTCCGCTTTAACGTATGCCTGATGCAAAATGCCATTACGCTCAAGAAATTGCCGGTAATTAAATTGCTCAGGATTTGTGGGTTTCTGCGGACGCTGCCACTGCGCCCAAATTACCAAACGGTTTCCATAGTTAAGGCTTTTCACCAGCGAACTGTCTTTTTCCAGGTAAAGAACAGCACGTTCAGGAGTGATCATACCCGAATCGCCCATCAGGACTTTAACAAGCACCTTGTATGAATTCTCCTTCTCAACCGGTGACTCTAGCGTTTCCACCAACCATTTCTGCTTGCTTTCATATTGCTTTATACCTGATTTTCTGATATTGTCAAACGTCACCTGAACCAGGGTCATACCCAGAAAAAATGAGAGGATAAGTGCAGCAGCTCCATGAACCCAACGGAAATAAAAACTTCTTATAAACATACTGCCAGACAGCATCAGCAGCAGGAAAATAATGAGGATCATACTAAAACCGGTATCCCAGTCCTGTATTTCATGAATCCCGGCAATTATTCCTGCCATGAAGGGAAGCAGCAGCCTGAACAGCGGGAACTGGTTCCAGTTATTTCTCCTGCGAGCTTGCATATGTTATAAGTT
>JBEPXQ010000397.1:0-2842 GCA_041641835.1 Bacteroidales bacterium | reverse complement strand
TTATGGGCAATCGAAATAAACAGGGTTTTTACGAAGGTTCTCAAAAAAAATAACCATCTATACCAGAAAGGGAGTTGCTGCTTAAAATCCAATAAAAATGAGTTTTCTGCTATTTCAGTAGTTTTTACAAAAAACATCTATTCTTTTCGGTCACGAGACAAAATATAGATAAGGCTGGAGTAATTCATATTCTTTTTTGCCTTTTGATTGGAATTATATCCTTTTAAAAATGCGCTAACATAATTCATCTTACCACCGCTTTTATATTTTTCGCTAAGCAAGCTTACATAAAATGAATCAAATTTCATAGGGAGGACTTGGTGGATCCGGAAATTGCGTTTGTCAAAGAGATTTTTTATATCCTGCTTTCTGAAATGATAGAGGTGCCGCGGGACATCAAATGCGGCCCAGAATTTTCCGTAGTAATTAGCATCAAAAGATTCCGGATTAGGCACAGCAATGACAATTATGCCATCATCTTTCAAAATCCTGCTTAAGGTTTCTATTCTTGCATTAAGGTTTGGTACATGTTCAAGGACATGCCACATGCTAATAACATCAAAGGAATTGTCAGGAATTTTGTCCAGAAATTCTTCATCTTCCACCGGAAGATTATATTGGCTGCGGGCAAAACTACGGGCATCTGCATCGGGTTCCACACCCTGCACCTCCCAGCCTTTCTGCCTGAAAAAATTCAGCAACTCGCCGGTTCCCGAACCAATATCCAGAATTCTGCCACTGGATTTTCGCCGGCTTACAACCTTGAATTTCTGTTTAAGCGTGATGCTGCGAACTGCTTTGTAAGCTCTGCTTACCAGACCCTTATTTGTATTGCTATGCGATATATACTCATCTGACTTGTAATAATCACCCAGCTTTTCGGCATAGGGTCGCGGATTTGTAAATAAAAATCCGCATTCCTTGCATCTATCAATACTAAAGTCTTCTCCACTCAGGAAATAATCCTTCAGGCTTAAATGCTTTTCTTTGTCTTCAGAACCACATACCGGGCACTGCTCTAATTTTTCCATGATGATATGTTCCACGTGAAACCTATATTTTTCGACCCAAATGTATTAAAAGTACAGAAATATCAGCAGGAGAAACCCCACTAATTCTTGAAGCCTGTCCTATGTTTTCGGGTTTAATGTCCTTCAGTTTTTCTCTAGCTTCATAGGAGAGCGCTTTGATATTCATAAAATCCATATCGTCCGGGATAGCGATATTTTCTGTTTTCTGCATTTTCCTGGCCAGGTCCCGCTCCTTTTCAATATAATCCTGATATTTGATAGTAATAACTGTTTCTTCCAACGCCTCAAGATCATTATTCTCTTCCTTTTGGTAGTAATCATTGAAGAAAGATATCGCTTTACGGAAATCTTCTATGTCCACCTGGGGCCTTTTAAGTATAGACTCTATTTTCACCTTCTGCTTTATTGGGCTTTCTCCAATACTTTCTAGGTATCCATTCACCTGATCAGGGCTGATGCTCGTTTTGCTGAAGTAATTTTTCACCCGTGCTATTCGCTTGCTTTTCTCCATTACTCTGTCATACCTGCTTTTGTCGGCCAGTCCGAGTTTGTATGATTTCTCTGTCAACCGTAAATCGGCATTATCCTGCCGTAAAAGTATCCGGTATTCAGCCCTGGAGGTAAACATTCGGTATGGCTCATCAGTACCTTTATTGATCAGGTCATCTATAAGCACTCCGATATAGGCTTCTGAGCGCTTCAGAATAAATCTTGCCTTATCCAGTATTTTCTGATGAGCATTTATCCCGGCCATAATACCCAGGGCAGCTGCTTCCTCATAACCGGTAGTTCCTATGATCTGGCCTGCAAGATAAAGCCCTTGCACAGCTTTTGTTTCAAGGGTATAATCAAGTTGCCGTGGAGAAAAGAAGTCATATTCTATTGCATATCCCGGGCGGAATATCTTTGCATTCTCAAAACCTTCGATCTTACGAAGAGCCTCATATTGTACTTCCAGTGGCAATGAAGAGGAAAAGCCGTTGATGTAAACCTCTACGGTAGTCCAGCCTTCTGGCTCCACAAACAGCTGATGCCTGTCCTTATCAGCAAATCGATCAATCTTATCTTCAATACTGGGGCAATACCTGGGTCCTGTGCCTTTTATACGACCAACAAACATGGGTGAATCATCAAAGCCTGTCCTTAAGATGTCATGAACTTGCCGGGATGTATATGCAAGGTGGCAATCCAGCTGCTTTTTTACTGCTTCCGTATTGGTAAATGAAAATTTGCCAGGGTTTTCATCTCCGGGCTGTTTAATAAGTTTTGAATAATTAATTGTTCGTCCGTCAACTCTAACCGAGGTTCCTGTTTTCATCCTGTCTATTTGCAAGCCTGCATTCACAAGACTATCAGTTAAACTAACCGATGACCTCTCTCCTATCCTTCCGCCTCCAAGGGTTTTCTGTCCAATATAAATTTTTCCGTTCAGAAAGGTGCCAGCTGTGATAATTACCGCCCTGGCAAATATCTCCAGGCCCAGCTGTGTTTTTACTCCCTTTACGCGGTTTTCTTCTATAATAACATCCGTGACTGTCTCTATCCAAAAGTCAAGATTCTTTGTGTTTTCCAGTATTTCTCTCCAGTACTGGCTAAACAACATTCTGTCGTTTTGTGACCGTGGGGAAAGCATGGCAGGACCTTTTGAACGATTCAGCATGCGAAATTGAATAGTAGATTTATCAGCCACTATACCTGAGAACCCACCCAGCGCATCGATTTCGCGAACGATTTGCCCCTTAGCCACTCCTCCCATAGAAGGGTTGCACGACATTTGGGCAAAGCGTGTCATATCCATGCTGATCAGTAAG
>JBEPXQ010000396.1:0-2844 GCA_041641835.1 Bacteroidales bacterium | reverse complement strand
ATGGGGTATCAATAACAATTGGGTGAGTAGTTACTAGCGCGACTACCTTCCCGATAGCTATCGGGACCGCCATCTGGGCATTATTATCTTTATGAACTCTTTTTTGATGGGGTATCAATAACAATTGGGTGAGTAGTTACTAGCGCGACTACCTTCCCGATAGCTATCGGGACCGCCATCCATTAACTTTTGGCTGTTGCAAAAGTGGTGCAAATGTAAAACATTTAATCGAAACAAAAACTACTATCCCCCAATTTTTTCTCAATTTTACAGCAATTGCAATAGTAACAACAAGTTAACACCCGAAATTTTCCTTACCTGAAAACACATTTTTACTTTTGTTGTTAATGTATTATCTTTACCCAAACCGAACTTCAAAAACCAGCAATATGTTTCAATTCTCAGAAAGCGATGTCAGGCAGATCATAAGCAAGGGGCTGACACCGGAAATTGTGGAACTTCAGATCAAAAACTTTATTGATGGTTTCCCTTACATGGACATCATGGGCCCGGCACGGCTCAATTATTCCATCAAATCATTCAATAACACCAGGATAAAAGAACTGATAAAAACCTTTAATGACAGATCAGCAGAAAAGAAGATCGTGAAATTTGTACCTGCATCAGGTGCTGCATCCCGGATGTTTAAAAACCTTTTTGTTTTCATGAAAGAGGCTGAAACTGTTGATCAGCAAAAGCCACTGCTCGATAAAGAGGAATACAAGGGGGTGCTGAAGTTTTTTAAAAATATCCACAAATTCGCTTTCACTGATGACTTGAAGGAAGAGCTTAAAAAAGACAAGCTTATTCTTGATGAACTTCTAACAGAGCACCAGTATGCCAAAGTCCTGGAATACTTGCTTACTGATAAAGGGCTCGACTATGGCAAGCAGCCCAAAGCCCTGATCCGGTTTCATCAGTATGATGATCATAACCGCTATGCGCTTGAAGAGCAACTGGTGGAAGGTGTATATTACGCAAAGGATTCTAATAACCGCGTTCATATTCACTTCACAGTATCACCGGAGCATCATGAGGATTTTAAAGATGCCATAAACCGGCTGTTGCCTGCCTATGAGGAGCATTTTGGTGTTAACTATGACATCGGATTCTCCGAGCAGGATAGCTCCACAGACATTATAGCCGTTGACATGGAAAATAAGCCTTTTCGCAATGAAGACGGTTCACTGCTATTTCGCCCCGGTGGCCATGGCGCTTTAATTGGGAATCTTAATGAAATCTATGGTGAGATCGTATTTATTAAGAATATCGACAATGTAGTTCCTGATCACCTGCGAGACACCACTTACATCTATAAAAAGGTACTTGGAGGTTATCTGCTGGAACTACAGGAAAAAACCTTCAGTTACCTGAAAGAGCTGAACGAAAATCCTGAGAATGTAAACCTTGAGGAGGTAAGGCTTTTTATCCAGGACACCCTGGGATATCAATTTATGGATGCCCAGTTTGAGAGCCTGCGGCGCGTGGAAAAAGTGGACCTGCTTTTTGACAAGCTTAACCGCCCCATCAGGGTATGCGGAATGGTTAAAAACCAGGGAGAACCAGGTGGCGGGCCGTTCTGCATTAGAAACCGGGATGGGGCCCTCAGCATGCAGATAGTAGAAAAAGCACAGATAGATACCAAGAAAGAAGATCAACGGAATTACCTCGAAAGCTCCACGCATTTTAATCCGGTGGATATCGTGTGCAGTACCAGGAACTTTAAAAACGAGCCTTTTGATCTTACCGACTTTATTGATAAGTCAACCGGTATCATTACTCATAAATCCCAAAACGGAAAAAAACTAAAGGCACAGGAATTGCCAGGGCTCTGGAACGGGGCTATGGCCGACTGGAATACTGCTTTTGTGGAAGTACCAATCGTTACCTTTAACCCGGTGAAAACCGTTAACGACCTGTTGCGCAAGGAACATCAGCCACACGAGTAATCAGTTTTTTTATGTTTCCCCTGCCGGAACATGTTCCTGATGTACTAACTTTGGGAAAATTTATGACAGTGAAACCCCGCGCATGCGGGATAGATGCATAACAATTAAAATCAAAGACATATGAAACCATTTTCAAATCCACTACACTCCTTCAGAATTTTTTTGCTGGCCACATTCATGCTCTGCCTGGGCCTGCCCTCTAAAGCACAGGAAGAGAACTCGCTTCTGTGGAGAGTTGAAGACCCCGAATCAGAAAATACATCCTATATTTTCGGAACCATGCATGCTATTCCGCAGGATGCATTTTACCTGCCTGAAGAGTTAACAGAGAAAATAGCTGAAGCGGAACTGATGCTTCAGGAAGTTGACATCGATGATATAGATCAGATGGAGGTAATGAAGCTGATGATGTTACCTGAAGGAAAAACCCTGAAGGATTACCTCAGTCCTGAACGGTATGAGGAGTTTATTGAAACCCTCGAAAAACTGGAGTTTGATGAAAATCAGATAGAATATCTTGCTACCATGAAGCCAATAGGTTCTTATGGTTATGTTATTAGTGCCATCTTTGAAGAACAAGTAATTCCCGAACTGGAGTTGATGAAAATAGCTCAGAAAAATGATATCCCAATAGAAGGTTTAGAGACCATAGACTACCAGGTGAGCCTTTTTGACACCATTCCCCTGGAAGAACAAATGGCAATTTTTTATGAAGACGATTTCCAAAAAGAATTACATCGCCTCTTGAAAATATATCTCAAGCAAGATCTGGAAGCTATGCAGGAACTGGTTCAGGAATCAAAAATGGGAGAACTGGAAACAATCTTTATCACCACAAGAAACAAAAACTGGGTGGAAAAACTTATCCCGCTGATCCCTGAAACATCCATGTTTA
>JBEPXQ010000395.1:0-2849 GCA_041641835.1 Bacteroidales bacterium | reverse complement strand
GGGAAGTTGTTTTTAAACGGAAGGACTTCTGCAGTTATGGTATCTGAATCGATCGATGTACGATACAGACCGGTAAAGGTGGAGCCGTTCCAGTCATCCTGTTTTTTCTTGTCTCCACCGCTGGCACTGAAGTATAGCGTGTCTGAGTCTATGAAGGGTGAAAAAGTACTCAGCTCCTCTCCCAGCTCCAGGTCTGATACTCTATATGATGCTTCTGGTCTTAGCCGGTCTATGTTTCTGATGGAGCTAAGCCATCCTGCTATCAGGGTGTTGGTAGTATCACTGAGGTAAACTTTCTTCAGGTATTTTTCGGCTCTTGCATAATCACTATTGGCCATCAGTACACGACTTACCAGCACATGAATATCATTTGATAAGGAATCACCTGCTTCCAGCTGATCCAACACCGCTAAAGCCTGTGTGTAATTGCCCATCTTTAAATAGGACTTTACCAAATTGACTTTGGTCTGCAACCGCGACTTCTTGTTTAATGACTTTTGATATAACTCGGCGGCTTTCTTAAATTTTAACGCCTCATAATGATAGTCCGCCTTCCCTGAGTAGTAACGGGAACTGCAGGATGCCATTAGTAGTATTAACAGTGATAGAATGAATAATCTCATGATAGTGGTATTTAAAAATAACGAACACTTTTGAATTTTCTCAAATTACCGCCAAAGTCCAGCCCTAACATTATCTCATGGGTGCCTCCGGCATACTTGTATAAATCTGAGTGAAGAAAATCATAGGAATAACCCAGGCGTATGTTATGGTTGATCTGGATCTCAACCATGGCTGTAAGGGCTGTATTGCTACGGTAGCCCAACCCCAGCCAAAAGCGCTCCTTGTAAAGTAATGCCAGGTTGAAATCTGCCTGCATAGGCGCCCCGGGACTATACTTTAAAAGACCAAAGGGTTTTAAAACTACATCGCTGGATAAAGGCAATACATAACCGGTGGTGAAAAAATAATGACGACGGAAAAAACTGGACTCTTCCATATCCAGTGAAAAATCAAAATGACGATCATAGGATAATATGGTGGGAATGGCTATGCCGGCATAAAAATTATGACGATAAAGGTACATCCCAAAACCGAATTTCGGATACCAGCTGCTCTGGTAACCTCCATCAAAGAGTTTATCATGATCCCAGTAAATCAACTCATCTAAACGCTCACAGTAATTTGCCGCGCCTGCCTTTAAGCCAAATGATAAACGGGTGTGCTGACTAAGATGGATATAGTAACTGTAAACGGCATAGAACTCGCTGTTGGAAACTACCCCAAGCTCATCGTTGGAGGCCAGAAAACCTAACCCCATATGCTCATTTTTTATGCGCCCATCAACACCTAATAATGCCGTGCGGGGTGCGCCCTCGAAGTCTGTCCACTGGTGCCGGGAAACAATGCTGGCACTGATGTAATCATGACTGCCGGCATAAGCCGGATTCAAATACAACCCATTGAACATGTACTGGCTGAATGCAGGATCCTGCTGACTGTAGCCCGGCAATGTGAAAACTGCCCCTAGTATTAATATGATCAGGTATCTTTTCATAGTCTTGTCTTTTAGCGTTTGATATATACATAGCCTTTATAAACGGTCTCTTTTCCATGCTGATCCGTTATGTGTAGCAATACATAATAGGTGCCATCGGGTAAGGATTCGCCATTATTGTTTCTTCCATCCCACTCATTGTTGTAATGCTTGCGGTTATAAACCTTATCTCCCCAGCGGTTAAAGACCTGTAACTCGTTCTCAGGATAATATTCTATCCCACGAACAACGAAATGATCATTGGAACCATCTCCATTGGGCGTGTAGCCCGTTGGAATCTCTATATCGGGCCGCTCCTGGGCACTCTCCATTAATATGCTGTCGCTTACAATGCAGCCATTGGAATCGGTTACGGTCAAAATGTACAAGCCGGATGAAACACCATATAAGTTTGGTGTAAAGCCACCGGTGTTCCAACTATATACATAGGTGGGCGTTCCCCCGGATACTGTACTGAGCACCTCCCCATCTGAAGCATTATAATAGCTCTCGGGTATGCCGGTTAATTGCAACTTCGGACTCGCAAATACCTCTACCGTAAAACTGCATGTATCGGTATTGCCATGGATATCCTCTACAACATAGGTGTTCTCTGTTAGTCCAACCGGGAAATAGCTGCCGGAGGAAAGACCGCCTATTCGGCTTACTGATAAAATCCCGCAGTTATCCTGTGCCGAAGGTGATGGATAATCCACTAAGCTATCGCACTGTGATACATCCAAGGGACAGCTGATCACAGGAGCCTCGGTATCTAGCACGGTAACTGTGAAACTGCAACTATCAATATTGCCTGAGGCATCTATGGCTATCAGCTCAACGGTGGTGGTGCCTACTCCAAAATAACTGCCTGGCGATATACTACTGATAATGGTGTCAAGCTGGCAATTATCAGTGGCCACTAAACTGTCCCAGGTATATATCGCGCCACACTCGCCCGGGTCGTTCTCTATTATCGTATCTACAGGACAATCCAACACGGGTGCCATGGTGTCAACTACCGTCACGGTAAAGTGTATGTCGGAGGTGTTGCCGCACTGGTCTTTCGCGGTGTAAGTAACGATGGTCTGCCCCAGTGGAAAGTAGCAGCCTTGGGTGTGACTGCTTATGATGGTATCCAACTGACAGTTATCACTTACTATCGGGGTGATCCATGAGCAGGTAGTCTGGCAGCCCGAGGAATCCAATGCTACTAATGTGTCTGATGGAGCCAGACTGAAGACAGGGTGTATCTGATCTCCGATGTATATCATCTGGCTTACCAGGGCACTGTTACCACAGGAATCAAGGACCT
>JBEPXQ010000394.1:0-2853 GCA_041641835.1 Bacteroidales bacterium | reverse complement strand
GAACTTCATTAATCACGCTGCGGCTGAAATCATTCCAGCCGATCACCATAACGTGCCGTGTAAATTGAGTGCCCATGAAACCAAGTTTTCGCTCTTCCAGCATGGTGAAAATATTTTTTGATACCATAGTGATGATAATGCCCAACAGAGCTATGCTGCCAATCACAAGCAAGTATCCAATTACTCGTCCTGCGGGTGTAAGCGGATAGTAATCGCCATATCCCACTGCAGCCAGTGTTACCAGACTGTACCACACAGCCTCTCCCAATGTTTCTATAAGCGGCTGCGGGTGCCTGCTTTCAACCAGCACCAGTAATATGTCCAGTATCAGCAAAATACTTATGCTGATAAGGCCGTACTTGATCACGCTTACTGCCCGAACTTTCATTCAAACATCTTATGTTTGCCAGGTGTGCCTGTGGCATTACCTGATATTTCTTTACCTGCCTGAAATGAAAGAAGCCTGTCAATTCTTTTTCACGGGTTCTGTCGCCTGAATGCTTCTTTTGTGTGGAAGCAGCTGATACTGCAACTGCTATTTCCACGGTAAATGTAATAAATCATGTGGTTAAATCCAAATGTTTTACTGAAAATCTTATGTCTGCTGAGTATTTCGAATATTATAAAATGAAATTTGAGTGCAGCGAGAATCATACTGTTTCATGGCACCAGGCTCAATTTATGCTAATAATTGTATGGCTAAAGCCGCAAGCAAGGCTCTTCAGGCGGTATTTTTTTTAAACTTTTAGCCAGAGACTTGCGTTACCCTTTTTAATAATGTAAATTTAAGCCTTAATCCCAAACCATTTAGATATGCAAGAACATTTAAACTACAAAGCTGCCCTGTTGTACCTGTACTGGCTGATGGCCGGTGCCGATGGCGAAAAGGAATTCGACCAGGATGATCCGGAATGGCAAACCATGCAATTGATGCGTAAGCATGAAAAGATTAAAGATAAAGACTTCGACCGTTTTATAATGTCGGATCTTGGCACTAAGGAAGAACAACTCGACAAGGCATTGGGCATTGTCCGCAAATGCAAGCGCGACAAACAGGTGCGGGCCCTTGCCTGGATGGATAAGGTAATGCTGGCCGATGGTGATATTCACTCCAAAGAGCACGAATTATACAAGGAAGTTCGCGAGCGTCTGGAGATCACCGAGGATGAGATCAAGCAGCAGGAAGTGAAGTTGCCGAAAAACTAGGCAGTTATAAGTTTCCGGGTTTTATTTTACTACCCGGAACATTTTGTTGAACCTGATCTTGTTAAACAAGCCACGCTTGTTGTAATCCAGCGAAAGCCACACGAAGGAGGCTTTACCCACAATATGATCCATAGGCACAAAGCCCCAGAATCGTGAATCAAGTGAATTGTGGCGATTGTCGCCCATCATCCAGTAATAATCCATCTCAAAGGTGTAGCTATCGGCTTCTTCACCGTTGATGAATACCTGGCCGTTTCGTACCTCCAGGTCGTTATGCTCATATGCTTCTATAATGCGCCTGTAAAGCACAATGTTTCTGGTGTCGATATCCACCGTTTCGCCAGCTTTGGGGATATACAGCGGGCCGAAATTGTCAATATTCCAGGCATAGGAAGAATCATGCGGAAATACCCTGCGGTTCCACATACCGGCTTTCTGGGTAACAGGCTCAATGCTTTTAATGAAAGGAAGGGCATCCATTTCCTGCCTGGTTTCCTCTGTCATAATCAGTTGATACCTGCTGTATGTGCCATCCAGCATCTTTCCTTCTGTAATGTCATATTTTTCAAGGGTCCGCTGGTTGATAGGTGTTCCATTGGTAAGTACAACATAATTATACTGCGCCTGCTCCGGTAAATCCTGCTTTTTTCCGTTTATATACACCATCCGGTCTTTTATCTCCAGGGTGTCGCCCGGCAGACCAGTGCAGCGTTTTACATAATTCTCACGTTTGTCCACCGGTCTGAAAACTATGTCGCCAAACTGCCGTGGATTGTTTTGTATGACGTCTCTGCCATAGTGTCGCACCAGCGAATAATAGGTTTGTGCAGGCAGCTTTGTGGCCACCGTATCCCCGGCAGGGAAGTTAAACACAACCACATCACGCTCGTCTATTTCATTCAGGCCTGGAAAGCGGTAATAGGGAAGTTTTATCCATTCAAGATATGATTTTGTGTTATCGGTAAGTGGCAGAGTATGGTGTACAAAGGGAAAAGCAATGGGAGTATTTGGAACCTTTGGACCGTAGGCTACCTTACTAACGAAAAGGAAATCACCCACCAGCATGGATTTTTCCATGGAAGAAGTGGGAATGGTGTATGCTTCAATCAGGAAGGTTCGAATAATGGTAGCTGCAATCACAGCAAAAATGATGGCATCCACCCATTCCCTGGTCCAGGATTTTTTTATCTTAGGTAGGTCGGGGGTGGGAGTGAAGGTTTCCTTTTTGGAAAAGCCCAGGTAGGGCAGGTAAACAAATGGAAACAAAACTGCCAGTGCCTGCTGTCCGAGCCCGAATTTATGGAAGTTTTTCAGAAACTCCACCACCATCAGCATGATGGTAAAAACATTAATAAACGGTATCAGCAGGAAGATATACCACCACATGGGCTTGTCTATGATCTTCAGCCAGATATAAAAATTATAAAACGGGATCAGGATTTTCCATCCGGGTTGGCCCGCCTTTTCAAACATGCCCCACAAACCAGCTATTGATAAAACAAAGGCTACAAGGAAAAAAATTAGGTATATACTCATGATGATGATTTTTTCTTCTGCGAAAATGATAAAATTAAATTTGTGTCTGCGTTAAATAATGTTAACCGGCGGAAAACAGCATATCGGTCATTTCAAAATATCCCTTTTTGT
>JBEPXQ010000393.1:0-2855 GCA_041641835.1 Bacteroidales bacterium | reverse complement strand
GCCGAAATCTCAGAACAATTTGAAGCCATATCCGGTTACTGGAAGCTTAAATATGAAAGCATCGACAGCCACGGATATATTAAACTACATATCAATTATTAAACATCATTTATTATGATCTCATTCGTGTTTGGCAGCTATTTTTTCCTTCCTGCATGTCCTCCGGAATGCGAAGTTAAAACGAAGCTGGACACTACGGTAAGCAACACGCAAATAAACACCGGAACTCAAAAAACAAAGAAGCAACAGCCCCACAACAGCACAGCAGAAGCAGCTTACTTTTAACTAAATTTATTTTTCCATAAAGAATTTTCTTCGGATATTTGATCAAGAGATAGTGCTTACTTGAATATCTGAACATCATGAGAGAAATTCACCGCCTGATCAGCATAATAGAAACCATCCGTGAAAAAATTACGGATGATGCTGACGTGGTGTGGTCAGGCTATGGATCTGCACTTGAGCTGCAGGAAGATATTGACCGTGATCTTGCTCTGCTACAGAAAGGGAGATATGAAGTTCTGGATAAATTTATGCATCATTTTATGCCCACGGCAGCTTTTCAGGAAATAGCACTTTCAAACGGCTGGGCTGAAGAATTTCTGGAATATGCAGAAGAATATGAATCACTTTACTATCAATTTAAAGAAGATGGTGAGCCTGGTGAAAGCATCTGAACTTTATATGTTTGAAAAATACATTAACCAAACAATGGAAACCAAAGCATGAAAAACACTTATTACCCTTTATTATTAAGCTTGTTGTTGATAACCTGTTCGTTTGCTTCGCAAAAAAAATGGTTTCACTATTCATCCGCAGAACATGGCTATAGTATTGACTTTCCCTCAAAGCCAGCAAGCAGTGTCCGCACTGTTGATTCTGAAATTGGCGAGCTGACAATGACCATCACAATGTATGATGCTTCAGGGAAAACAAGCGACAAAAACGAAATATACATGGTTAGTCAAACCATTTATCCCGACTCTCTTGTCAATTCCAATCAGAAAGAAAACCTTCCAGGCTTTTTTAAGAACTCCATACAGGGAGCTGTTAATAATGTATCAGGCAAACTTTTGTTAGAAGAGGAGATAGAAATTGAAGGATACCCGGGCCGGGAGGTTAAAATCGACTATCAGGAGGGGCTTGCTGTAATTCAGATGAGGTTTTACCTGGTGGAAAACCGTTTATACCTGCTCCAAACGATAACAAAAACCAGTAACCTGCCTAATTCCTCTATCAACAAATTTATGAATTCCTTTCAGCTTATTATCCCGGATAAAGATGAGCAAGATCAGGAATAAGCAATTTCTGAAGAAAAAAGCACCTGAGGCTCAAAAAATAACCCGGAATTATTTCCACAGTTAAAAAAATAGTATTACTTTTGCGGCTCGTTTACAAAAAGTTCATTAAAAACAGGAAGTTATGCCAACAAAAATCAGATTACAGAGGCGTGGAAGAAGGAAGAGACCCTTTTTTCATATTGTAATTGCGGATGGTCGTGCACCACGTGACGGAAGATATATCGAGAAGATTGGCACATACGATCCGCTTCCTCAACCTGCCGAGATCGACATCGATTTCGACAAAGCACTTGACTGGTTGCAAAAAGGGGCTCAACCCACTGCAACAGTGCGTGCTATTTTATCTTATAAAGGTATTCTTTACAAGAATCACCTGCAGAAAGGTGTTGCTAAAGGTGCACTAACCCAGGAGCAGGCTGATGCTAAATTTGACGCCTGGCTGAAAGAAAAGCAGGAAAAGATTGAGCATGAAGCTAAGGATTTAACCCTTAAGCAGAAAGAAGAGAAGAAGAAGTTGCTTGAAGCGGAGCGCAAGATTAACGAAGAGCGTGCTGCTGAGATAGCCAAACGCCGTAAGGAAGAAATGGATGCTCAGGCAAAAGAAGCCGGTGAAGCAACAGAAGAAACGTCAGAAGAAGAAAAAGCTGCTGATGAAGAAACTACCGCTCAACCGGACGAAGCCAAAGCTGAAGAATCTGCCAAAGAAGGCGATGGCGAAGAAAAGAAAGAGTAATTTACATGTGATAACGCCATGATTAACCGCGAGAGTTTTTTCCGCGCAGGAAATATCAAAAAAGCGTTTGGCGTTAGAGGTGAATTAATATTTCTTTTCCACAAAGAAACCGAAATTGAGTTAAACCAAAAGGAACCAGTATTTCCCGAATTAGACGGAAATCTGGTTCCTTTTTTTATTGAACATTGCTACTGGCACACCCCCACAGAAGCCCGGATAAAGCTGGAAGATGTCAACAATAAGGATGAAGCAGAAAAGCTTGCGGGTTTTTCCTTTTTTCTTCCACTGAAAAAACTGAGTAACAGAAGCGACGAACTAAAGCTGGCAGCTCTGGAAGGATTTCAGGTTATCGATGAAGAGTCCGGAGATCTGGGAATTATTAAAGAATTAATTGAAAACCCCGGGCAGGTACTGATTTTGGTTATATCCGAAGAAAAAGAAGTACTTATTCCCCTGGTGGAAGAGTTTATCATCGCGGTAGATCCCCGACAAAAACAGATTATTACCCATCTGCCGGAAGGCTTAATAAATATCAATGAATAATGGAAGAAGGATTTCAATTTAAACAGTTTTATGTTTCCCACCTGCAGTCAACCATGAAGGTTGGCACTGATGCCACGCTTCTTGGCGCCTGGGCTGATGCCGGTGATAGCACCAATATCCTCGACATAGGTACAGGTTGTGGCGTGATTGCTCTTATGCTTGCTCAAAAGTCTGCCGCCAACATCTTAGGTATTGATATTGATGTGGATTCCACCCTGGAGGCTGCTGCCAATTTTGCCGCTTCCCCCTGGCGGGACCGTCTGTCAGCAAAATATACA
>JBEPXQ010000392.1:0-2855 GCA_041641835.1 Bacteroidales bacterium | reverse complement strand
AATAAGCCTGTGATCCACTTATGTTGCTCAGCCCTAGAGCCAAATGGCATGCAATGGCCGAATTCATCCATGGTGAACCCGCTTTTGCGCCCGGAGGAAATTCTTTTCATCAGCGAAATAGCCAGGGCATCCTTATCCAGATTTAATACCCAGTGGAAATGCAGGTTTTTCACCAATTCGATATTTTCAGGACTTGCCTTCAGGATACGGTCAACGTATTTGCTGCTCAATGCTTCAGGGGATTCCGTAAGCCAGAAAATCTGACTGTTGGGATGTTCCTTTTTCAATCGGTGCAGCAGGGGTGTGGTGCGGATCACATCACCAATAGCACCAAGCTTAATGATCAGGATCTTTTCAGAAGTTTTATCATAAACAGGACAATTCTTACAGTGATAACCTTTTTGCTTATGTGGTCTGCACGGGATATCTCCACGAAAATGCCTGCAATCATTATGTACTGGTTCCATATTCCTGCTTTTTCTGCTGTGGTTTCGGGCGGTTTTAAATAAACTCCAAATATACCGGATTTATTTTGGATGGTTCATAAACAGGGGGCAAGTGTAGTATTGCCGATTCATTTGTATAACAGGCTCAGTAGCTTATCAGCATTGGTTTTATTGGAATAATATTTTTGCAGAAGTTTTTTCCTGCTTGTTATTTCTGAATCATCAAAACTCTTTTCAAACAGTATGTCCAATTGATTCCTGATCTGCTGGGGGTCATTGGCGATATTGCAGAGTTGCTTAAGGAAGGTTCCCCTCACCATTTTGTCGTTCACAAGGGCGAATCTCCCGCTGTATAAAGCGTTCAGCAGTTTTAGTTTAAGCCCGGTAGCCTGAAAAGTTACCAGCAGGTTTACATGAGCATTTTTTACCAGCCTGTCCATTTCATCCTGTGACGGATTAGCGATGAGTTCCACATTATCAAGCTTTTCAATGGCACGGGTTAGTCGCGTGCGCGGATTCATCCCGGCCACTATCAGCTTGCGCGGATAATTATGGAAAACTTCGTTCAGCAGATAAAAAACAGCATTTTCATTCTCAGCCACTTCCAGATTGCCGTGATACAACACGTAATCGCTGCTCCCGGGCATCAGAGTAAGGCTGTCATTGGCATGGAAACTTGGTATCAGCTCAACCTGCAATTGAGGATATCTTTGCTGTAGCTCCTCCTGGTCGGCTTTGGAAACCACTGCAGCCGAACTGGCATGCTGTATCTTCTTTTCAAAAAGCCTGAGCTTGATGCTTTCCGCCAGATAATAAGCTTTAAGATAAAGGTTATTGGTGGTTTTAAAAAGATTGTAGTAATAACGATGTTCAATATTCGACTCTCTGTAGATCAGCTTTCTTCCTTTCAATTCATTGTCATTCAGGTAATAGCAGGAGTGAAGCCCTTCAAACAAAACAGGATAATTGTCCTGCATAAGCCGTTGCAGCAGCTTATCACTTTTGCGTGTGGCAATAATATAAGGCGTGGTTGAAATTGCCTGCCGCATTCCCAGTTGCCGCGGATAATAATGTACCTCTTCACAAAGTGTATCCAGTTGCGGGGCACGGTCGCGCCCGGGATATTCAAAGCAGTGCAGATGGATCCTGATTCCAGCGTTGTGAAGTGTTCTGATCTTGTGCCATACGTCAATAACTCCACCGTAGTTGGGTGGATATGGAATGTCAAATGCTACTATATGGAGATGTTTGTCAGACATATTTACTCAGCAAACGCTGAAGTACTTGCTTTTCGTTTTCCCAATTCAACTTTTCTGCTGCAAATTTAAGATTTTCCTTCCATCGGGCGTAACGTTCTTTGTCTTTCATTGCTTCAGAGATGGCATTTGCTATGGTTTCAGCGTGGTGATCCTGAATTACTAAACCAATGTTATATTTTTCCACTACCTGTTGCACTTCTTTTATCGGGGAAACGATCACAGGTGTATTACATTGGATGTAGTCGAATATTTTATTGGGAAGGCTAAGCCTGTAGTTCATTGAAAGTGGTTTATCAAGTGAAAAGCCAAGGTCGGCATGAAAGGTATATTGCAATAGCTCGTCATGAGGCATGCGGTCCAGAAAAACAATACGGTCTTTTAGTTCAGGTGCTTCGGCCATTTGCTTTAGTTTAGGCACCACATCACCACTTCCGATAATATACAGAACTGCGTTTTCAGTCAACTGCATGGCCTGCACCAGTTCTTCTGCTCCGCGCTGTACATTTATGCCGGCACCTTGCAATAGCAACATCTGCAGTTGGACAGGAATTCCCAGCTCAGCACGGCTTTTAATATTTTTCATGCTGATCTTCTCAGGCACATTTCTGATCACATGGACCTCACGGCCGTATTCTTTCCTGAAAAGTTCAGCTATGGATTCATTCACAGTGATCAGCTCATCCACCTTCGGGTAGCAATACTGTTCCAGCTTTTTCCAGGTTTTTCTTTTCAAAGGATGATGCTTCAGCTCGGGTACACCGGTGAAATACTCATGGCTGTCCTGTAACACGGGTGCACCACGGATTTTGCCCACCAACAGGCAGGGGAGTAAAGTATCCAGGTCGTTTGCCCAGAAAAATTGGCCTTTATGCGATATCAGCCAGATGAATAGTCGGATCTGCAACTCCAGGTACATCAGTACGCCCGAATAAAAGATCATCGACAAGCGGTAAGTGCGATATGGTCGTGCATCCAGTGGCGGACTGCCTGGCAGTTTGCGTCCCAGCAGAATTACCTCAAATCCGCTGTTTACCAGTTCGCGGCAGGTTTTATCCACCCGTCGGTCCGAGTACAGATCATTGATCACCGTTACTATTGCCTGCTTCTTCATAACTGCCACGAAAATAAGCAGAATTTGGAAATACTGCAT
>JBEPXQ010000391.1:0-2866 GCA_041641835.1 Bacteroidales bacterium | reverse complement strand
GAGGGGTTAGCACCTTCAAAAATCAAATTGTAAGCATGATGTTGGATAACAGGATCTGCTTTATCTGCATTGTAATCCTCAGGATGATGTTTGAATCCAAAATAATCAGCTATGCCTTCCTCATCACGAATTACCCAGGTAATCCTGTCATTTTCAAAATATGCATAGCCTCCATGAAACTGCGTGTAAAATAAAGGTTTTTCTCCCCACTGTCCTTTGTTTTCTATGAACTCTATTCTGCGAACCCCTTCATGAGAATGAGCATATACAGAGCGGGGCAGCGCAACAACAGCTATAAAGGTAAATATTAGTAAAAACTTATTCATCTGTATAAATTTGATTAAATTGGTCTCCCCGATTATTGGGAAGAGCTCGTCATGATAGCTAACACTATCGCTGCCAACCCTTTTTAGCTACTTTTTGATTATCCTTATTTGCTTACCGCCAACTTGAGGATCATAACTCAGTTCATCATATCAAAAGCAAAAATATAGTAAAACTTAATGCATTACAAGTTTAAGACACACTTTTATGTACTAAAGTTGAATCAGGCTTTTTAGTTTTTTAATAATCAAAAAACATTCAGCAAGAAAACGGTTAGCAGTAAGCCTGATGGCAGGCAAAAAACAACACCCGGCAGTTCAGTATGAAAGAGCTGCCAGGTGTCATATTTTTTCAGGTTTTCCTATATTCTATTTAAGACTGATATTCCATTGAACGCCAGCCCGAATCCATCTGCCTGGCTGTATTACATTTCCTATATCATAATACCTGTTATCCAATGCATTTGCTACTTCTATGTAAAGTAATACATCAGATATCTTCCAGCTAACTTTTGCATCCAGAAGCAGATAGGGATCATAGGGAACTTCATCGCCATAGGTTCCGTTGTCATATAATATAAACCCACCTGCCCTGTCCTGCCAGGTGGCTGTCCAGCTAAATTCAACATCTTTCACCAAACTATGTGTGAGCCTCGCGTTGATTTTGTGCTTAAGATAATCCAGTGCATAGCGCGAAAGAAGCTGCCCGTGTTCTTTTTCCTGATGAGCAAAGCTGTATGACAATGTAAGTGATTTTAATATATCCTGATCAAATATCCTGTTGAGGTGCCCGTGCCACTTCGCGGAAAGGCCTCTGGTATTTAACTCGGTGAGGTTAGTAGTTTTCCATATATCATTTTCGTCCTGCTTCACCCAGTCGATTATATTGGTTCCTTCCCGGTAAAATCCGCTGAGACGGAAATTGTGTTTGCTGTGAAAATACTTCACACCGGTTTCCACTCCTGCTGATTCCTCAGGAACAAGATCCGGGTTTCCCACATTGGACGGGCCCTGGTAATACAGATCAGTAAATGACGGCAGCCTCATGCCATAACTTGCTGATGTATAGATATGAATCTTTTCACTAACTTTATAGTTGATATCCAGGCCGGGGAAAAACTTAAGCTGGTCACTGATATCTTTATTGAAATTGGCCATCACTCCACCAACCACATTCAGCTTACCAATAGACGCCGCGTATTCCGCGAATGCACTGATGTTTTCCCTTTCTGCCCTGCGGAAGAAGAAACCATTATCTTCGCCAGGTGCCTTTATGGTATCATCGACAGGCTCACCCAGCACATTACTTTTAATTCCCTCATACCTGTATTCAGCTCCCAGTGATATCCTGCCTCTTTTAACAGGTATCATAGTACTCACTGACAAGCCAAAAACGTCAGACATATGATAATTATGCCCGGAATACCAGTCGGGAGCATCATTCCTGAAGAGCTCGAAGCGGTCATTATGGCGCCGCCAGTAAGCCCTGGCTTCTGACTTTATCTTGCGGCCTGTTTTAAAGGTGAGGGCAGCAAATTTTGTTCTTGTATCTTCAAACTGCTCGGGATACGCCGGTGTATAAAAACTGTTAGCCCCAAATTTTCTTGTATTGTATCCGGCCTGAAAATCAAGGCTGTTGGTTTGTTTCATTGATAGTTTAAACTGGTAAAATGCCGAAGCTATATTAAAATCGGTATTTTTCCTGTAACCATCACTGCGTGCATAGGATGCCGCGGCAAAGTGAGAAACGGATTCCTTCCTGTGATCCACTGTAGCTGAAGTTTTAGCATACAGGTGTTCACCAGCCGCTATGGCAAGGTCAATACTGTTTGCCTTTGTTTTACCAGTGATGATGTTGATGGCTCCGCTGAAAGCATGGGGTCCGAATATCCGGGAACCGGGTCCTGAGAGGATTTCAATACGTTTGATCGCGGAAAGGTCAACGGGAAGGTTTAAACTATGGTGTCCTGTTTGGGGATCGGTGATGTTGACACCGTTAAGAAGGATCATCACCTGGTCAAATGAACCTGCTCTGACGCTTACGTCAGCCTGGACATCCATTCCACCTCTTTGCCGGATATCGACATTGAAGGCATATTCCAGTAGTTCATTAACGGATTGCACCGGCAACTGCCGGATCTGTTCTGCATCCAGTACTTCCACCGTACGGGCGATTTCGCTGTACAATACTTCATTGCGCTGGGCTGTAACTACTACTTCATCCATGTCAATATTTTCTGAAATGGTAGTGTCCTGCTGCTGCGATTGTCCGTTCTTGGGAAGCATCACTGCAGCTACGGCCAGAGTAAGGCCGGCTATGCGGATTTCATTTCCCAGGGAACGAAACACGGCATATGACTGCCGGCTCCAGCGCCTGAAGGTGAAAGTACCTCTGCTCAACTTGTTTGAGGGTACTTGCATTGCTTTTTGTTTAGATATTTACCTGTTCCGGGGCTTTCCCGGAAAACCGCGCAAAAATAAAGATTAGAACAATGCAGAAATTAAAAGACATAAAAAAAGCCCCGCCGGGCGGAGCTTTTGCC
>JBEPXQ010000390.1:0-2869 GCA_041641835.1 Bacteroidales bacterium | reverse complement strand
ATCTGCTTGCCGGGCATTGAATAAATGGTGCCTGAGCTAATTTCGCCCTTGTCATTATATTGAAATACCTCTTTTCGTTTTCCAAGTGCATTGTAAGTCAGGATTGACTTTAATCTGTCACCCTCCCAGGTGTAAGTAACCACCCTGATGATAGTCCCCTTGGGATCAGTCCAGGTTTCTTCAAAAAGCCTTCCATCACTATTATAAGCAAAACGCTTGATAAGTTCTTGCTCGTCAGCTTCAGGATCAAAGATATGCTCATGCTTTTCAATAATCTGCCCGGAGGCATTTGTCTTAACTTCAGTAACCCGAAGTGTGTCGTTGCCCGACAGGCGTAGTATCTGAGCCAGGTGAAGTTTCTGGTCATAAGAAAATACATCTTTGTAATTGCGGCATATTTCACCAGGCTTGCTGCACTTAAAAGTCATTTCATTTATGTTTCCGGTTTCATCAGTTTTGTAGCTCACCGTTTTGATCATGGTGCCGTTATCCATAATTCTTTTGCCACCTGGATATCCCTGTTTGCCGGATTGATAACTGTAGATAAACTGACGCCTGGAGTCGTCTTCAAAGGTTTGTTCTTCTGTAACTCTTCCTTTGGTGTCGTATCGGGTTATTTCTGTTGGCGATGTTTTCTCTTCATCTGCATAGCGTTTTATGCTTTTAATGTTTTTCGCAGCTATTTCATCCTGTTTCTGTTGTAGTTCCATTAGCTGTGCGCTTACATTAAAGGCGGATAACTTCTGCTGCGCCAGTTCGCTTTGCTCCGCATCCGGATAATTCGTGATAAATTTTCTGAAGGCCATTGCCGTGTTTTCCATTTCTGCCTGCTCCCAGGCCAGCTGATTTCTCATGCTCACAGCTTCGGCTCTTTGTTGAGCATCAGGATACCTGTCAATAAAATCATCATATGATTGGATAGTATTTAAAAAGCCAGCCATCTCAAATGCCTTGGCATCACGTAGCTTATTTATCTCATCGAATCTTTCAGACTCAGGATGCTGTTCCATGAAACGGTCGTAATACTCAATGCTGTTGAGGTTTTTAGCACGCACATATTCCAGCTGTTCAATTTTCTGTGCAGCTGTATCAGCATATTCAGAATCAGGATGGTTTGTGATAAATTCAGAAAATGCTCTGGAATCATCTTCTGCAACAGCCTGTTCAAATTCAAGTTTAATGATGGATTCCTGTGCTTTTTCAACCCAGACTGATTCAGGATATTTCTCAATGTACCGGCGATAGGAGTGAATGGTATTGAAATCTTCTGCCTTTTGCCAGGCCAGTTTATTGCGGTAAGTCACCATGTCGCTGTGATTAGGTGCGCCTTCCAGATCGTTGAGGTATTTTTCCACCAAAGCAATATCCTTTTGCTCCTTAAGCTGTGCTGTATATTGTTGATCCAGAACCGCCAGTGCTTCGTCCATTTTCTTTTCATTTACGTAATCTGAAGCTTCTTTTTGCTGATCTGAAGTGAGGTTAGAGAATTTTTTCTTAGCCTGCATAGCATACTTCAAGGCCTTGTACGGATCATGGCCACGATAGCTTTCGTTGGTGAAGGTAAGGGCAAGACCATAATAAGCAGCCGGATGCTGAACTTTTTTATCCGACTCCAGAACTTCATCAAATATCACCTTGGCTGTTACATAATTTTCTTTTTCCAGTTTTCGGAAGGCTTTATTTACGTTTTGGCCGCTTAATGAGCAGCTAAGAATGATTAAAGCCGTGATGAGTATAAAAACCTTCTTCATAAAAGAACCTCCATTGTTTATGTTTCAAAAATAACATAAAAAAGGGCCGGATAAAAATTGCGATTTCCCAAAGCTTTATTTCAGGCGTAGTGTTACTTTTGCAAGCAGCAAATAGACTGAAAAGGCAATAATGTGAGCAGCTTTCAGTTATTATGAAAACATTTTCGAGCCTATGCGCAGTTACAGCTTACTAATCTTGTTGCTTATTTTTCAAATAGCCGCCACAGGCAATTTGTTTTCTCAGGCTGGTTCCATCGGTTCCTGGAGAGATCATCTGCCTTATTCACCGGGCAAAAGCGTAACCGTATCGGATGATAAGGTTTACTGTGGAACAGATTATTCAGTTTTTGTGTATGATAAGGAATACAGCAGTATTTCATTCCTTAATACCATCACGGGGCTTTCGGATGTGGGCGTTTCTGTAATTAAATATCATAAGCCTTCGGAAACACTTTTGATAGCCTATGATAATTCCAATATTGATCTGGTAACCAAATCCCACCGGGTTATCAATCTTTCGGATATCTATAGAAAACAGATTACCGGGCAGAAGACCATTAACGAAATCACCTTCAAAGGCAACCTGGCATATCTTTCCTGCGGATTTGGGATTGTAGTGCTGGATATGGACCGGCGCGAGGTTAAAAGCACCTACATAATTGGTGATAATGCAACAAATGTTAATATTCAGGATATAGCCATCAATGATACGGCAATATTTGCTGCCAGTGAAAAAGGTATTTACTGTGCCTTTGATTATCAGAATAAAAACCTGCTTGACTACCGTTCCTGGGAAAAGGATACTACATTGAAATATCCTAACGCGAATTACAGCAATATTGAGCTTTTTCAGAATAACATATTCGTGGTGCAAGACTTAAATGCACATGCATCCGATACTATTTACTATTACAGCAGCGGGCAGTGGGATTATTTCGACACCACACAAATTAAAACCTTTGAAAAGCTGCGGGCTTTTGCAGATGATTTGCTGGTGGTGTCAAGAGGTGATATTGACTTCTATGATACTTTTTTAAACCAATACAGGAGGATATATAACTATGGTGACAATAGGCCTGATGCACGGGATGCCTATATGGAAGACAACGGCTGGGTTT
>JBEPXQ010000389.1:0-2871 GCA_041641835.1 Bacteroidales bacterium | reverse complement strand
AGCGGGCCTCCCGGAAACAGCTGATACAATCCTTTGATATCTACTATTCCCGATTTCCCTACTTTACGTATGGATAGCTGTTCACCAGCTTCATGTTTTTCTCTCAGGAATTTCAAAACTTTCATGTGATCCTCGGTGAGTTCGATATCTTCTTCTTTGGCCAGTTCCCTGGCAACATCTTCGTTCCACTGTGAAGGATCCTGAAGATAACCTTCTTCGTTAACTTCTACTTCTTTTCCGGCAATAGTTTTTGTAGGCATATCTGTATTTGTTTTATGGTTAATAATTCTGTTTATGATTTTTGTTTATCTTCTTTTACAATCTCCCTAAGCATACGCATCATGAAAACAAGTGCCTGACGCGTATCTGGCTTCGTGGCTTCTCTTATCAGCCCGATGGTTGATTTACGGTCTTCATCACCAGGTTTCATCTGTGTCAGTTTTTCAGTGGCTGCTTCGGCTTTCTTCAGCATCTCTGTTGAGGTGAGGTTTTTCATAATATTGAAAAGGATCCCGATATTACCTGATAGCTCTTTCAGGTCTTCCACGGAATAATGCTTATGAATTTCACCAAGCAGGTGATTGAGTTCATTCAGGTAATCGAAATATCCTTTTTGGTCAAATTCATGAAGTTTCTTCACTATGTCGATACCTACTTCATTGAGGATAGGTCCGGCATCCTGCACGAAATCATGCATGCTTTCAAACAGGTCAACCATTTCGGAGAAGTTGCTGATATTTCTCATGAACTTATACATCAACAGCTTAACCTCATTCAGGTCGAGCCTGATCTGTTGCTCATCCAGCTCCTCCACTGTGCTTTTATAGGCATCGGTGGAAACTATGGACAGATCGTTAACCAGGTCTTCCACCACCTCGTGTTTTTGTTTTTGCTCGTGGATATGATCCAGGATCAGATCCACCTTTTTGTTCAGATCATTTATCTGATCTTGTATGTTTTGGTTTTCCATGGTTTCCTGATTTAAGAGGTTATTTTTCCAGCCATTGTCATTTGTGATTCCAGTGGCAGTTCTTTACCCTTAAGCAGGATGTGCCAGTAGATCCACCGGAACATAACCTTACCATAATGGTTAGTTTTCGTATTTTTCAGAAGGCCGAAGGGTCCTACACCTGGCAAGGGATAGGTGCCCGATAGCGGTTCTGTTTCGTAATTAAAATCAATGATGGATCCTTTGCCAAAGCCTGTTTCGATATAGCAATTGGCATGGCCGTCGAACTTAGCCCGCATTTCACGGCCGTTGAGTGAACACATAAGGTTATCAAATACCACATCTGAGGCAAAATGCGCTACCGACCCGGCCTTTGATGTGGGAATTGCGGCTGCATCACCCAGCACAAAAATATTTTCATGGTTTTCAGCACGCAGTGTATATTTATCAGTGGGAACAAAATTCAAATCGTCACCCATTCCACTACGCTCGATCGCGTCAGATCCCATATTCGTTGGTATGGTCACCAGCAGATCGAAATCGATTTCCTGCTCATCATAGGAAACGATCTTCTGGTTTTCATTATCAACTTTTTCTATATAAAATTCCGGTATAACTTTGATGTTCTTTTCTTCCAGGAGTTGTCCAAGCATTTTAGTGGCTTTGGGTTTGGTAAAAGCTCCGGGCATAGGCGTGGAATATATAATATCCACCTTATCGCGGATTCCCACCTCGGTAAAATATGCATCTGCCAGGAATACAAATTCCAGCGGTGCTACCGGGCATTTAAATGGCATTTCGGCAATGTTTACCACCATTTTGCCACCTTTCCAGTCCTTAAGGAATTCCCGTAGCGCCACAGCTCCGTCAACAGTATAAAAATCAAATACTTTTTCATACCACAATTTACCTTTAAGACCCGGGGTTTCTTCAGGCTTTGTTTGTGTGCCGGTGGCCAGTATCATCCAGTCATAATTCAATTTCTGCCCGTTTTGCATGAATACCTGGTTGTTCTCAGCATCAATGCGGTCGATTTCTCCGTAAACCACCTTAACACCACGTGGGAAGAAATTCGATTTTGGCTTTATTACATCATTCTTGTTGTAAATACCAAATGGGATAAATAGGAATCCCGGTTGATAATAATGGGTTTTGTCCTTGTCAACGATAGTAATTTCATACTCTTGTTTGTCAAGTACTTTGCTAAGCTTGTTAGCCATCATGGTTCCGGCTGTGCCTGCACCTAAAATTAGAATTTTCTTCATGTTTATTATCTTTACGGAGTTTAGAAAACAATACTATATTTGTTAATGTTGTTACAAGGTTAACAATAAAAGGATATACCAAGCAAATAAGCAGATATGATAAATATCATATCGGATAATTATCACTCAATGGAGATAACAGAGGAGCAGCAAAATTGTTTAACATGCCCCTTTAAGTCAGGGCTTTTCAAATCGCTTGACGAGCGGCAGCTTTCATGCGTTGATTTCAATAAAAAGCAACTTGAATTAAAGAGTAGCGAACTATTGATAAGTGAAAATGATGAGATTACACATTTCTTTTATATACAAAAAGGTTTATTGAAGCTTTTTTCTGAAAGTGATTCGCAGCGCGAGCAGATCATCAGCATAGCACGGGCGGGTGATTTTATAGGTCTGTTCACTATTTTTTCAGATACGCGTCATCGTTATTCCATTTCAGCCATAACAGAAGCCAGGGTGTGTATGATTGAGATCCAGTGTATCCACAACCTGGTGGATAACAACAGCCATTTTGCCAGGGAACTGCTTAGAAATATGAGCCTGGTGGTGGATAATATACTGAAGGATTCCTATAACCTGCGTTCACTACAGATGCGAGGCCGTATTGCCTACGTGCTGAATGACTTTGCCTCCGATGTTTTTCGCTCCCCAGTGTTT
>JBEPXQ010000388.1:0-2874 GCA_041641835.1 Bacteroidales bacterium | reverse complement strand
TTCCCATATTATCGATCCGCGTAGCGGATACCCTGCACACGGGCTGGTGAGTGTAACCGTTTTTGCTCCAAAAGCAGAACTGGCGGACGCTCTGGCTACTTCCATTTTTGTTATGGGCGCCGATGCGGGAATCCATATGGTAAATCAATTGGATGAAGTTGATTGTGTATTGGTTACCGAAAATGGTAAGATTCTGAAATCAAAAAATATAGAGCTTAACACCTTGAACAATGCAAAAGATTAGAAATAAGATATTTCCGGCCCTGGTAATTGGACTGGTACTGCTTACCTCCTGTACGAATGTGAAGGAGTATCAGAAAGTATATATCAATGATGAGGACATGGAGCTTTCCTCCTCCCCGGCTTCACGGTTTGAAACAAATTTCCAGGTTTACCGCGAAGGTGCTTCAGGAGCTAATGGAGGGAAAACCGGTGGCGGATGTGGTTGTAATTAATGATTATCTGTTTTACATTGAATTGAAAGAATGATGAGTTTCGCAAAAAGATATTTAGCAATCCTTATAGTTACATGCCTGAGCTTTTCCGGCTTCAGTATATATGCACAACAGGATACCGCCTACAAGAAAAAGGTGCTGGAAGCAGCAGAAATTAAACTGCTGATGAGCTATTACGAACAAGACGGAGACAATGCCGCCGTTACAGGTGGAATAGGCACGGAAGAGCTTCAGGATTATACGCCCACCATGGTCATTTCTATCCCTTTAACTGCTGATGATGTTTTAACGGTTGACGCCGGGCTGTCAGCTTACACCTCGGCTTCCTCATCCAATGTAAACCCGTTTAATATGAGTGGTGCATCCGGCGACGATGATGATGACGATGATGATGACGATGACGACGATGACAAAAAAGATGGAGCAGCCGTCGTTCCAACCGGCAGCCCCTGGGTAGCCTCTTCCGGAGCATCCAAAGAGGACGTTCTGGGAACCGTTACTGTTGATTATGCACACCATTCCGATGACAGAAATTTTATTTGGAATGCCAATGCTGCATTTGCTAAAGAATACGATTATATGTCGTTTGGCTTTGGTGGCGGCATCACCAAATTATTTAATGAACGTAATACTGAAGTTGGCCTGAAGGCACAGGTTTATCTTGACCAATGGGAACGCATCTATCCTACTGAACTTCATGAATACCTGAAGTATGGCGATAACTTCCAGAACAACGGATATTTTCAGGATGTAAACGTACGCGATGAAAGCGGAGCTATATCCACACTTTATAATCCAACGGATTTCCGTGCTCACGATAACAATAACAGAAATTCTTATTCGGCATCTTTGTTTTTCTCACAAATACTGACAAAGCGAATGCAAATAGCTGTTTTTGGAGACATCGTTTATCAGCACGGTTTGCTTTCAACACCTTTTCACCGGGTGTATTTTGCTGATAAAAAGAACTACTACATCGGAAAACCTTATGGAATTCCGGATTATGAAACCCGCGATAATGATGTTGTATTTCAGCTTGCAGATGATATTGAACGCTTACCTTCCAGCCGCTGGAAGTATCCTGTAGGCATGAGGTTCAATTATTATATTTCCGAAGTTTTTAAGCTTCGCACCTATTATCGCTATTATGCTGATAACTGGGGACTGAACGGCCATACCGTACAAATTGAAGTGCCTGTAGGCCTGGGACTCTCCTATGCTATTATCCCCATGTATCGCTATTACAACCAAAATGCGGTGGATTACTTTGACGGTTTTGAGGAGCATCTGTCTTCGCAGGAATATTATACTTCGGATTATGATCTGTCAGGCTTTCACAGCCATATGATTGGTCTGGGTTTCCGCTATAAGGATATATTCTCAAAATTCCGTGTATGGCGGGTGGGATTCAAGCAAATCGACCTCCGGTATAATTACTACAGCAGAAGCACAGGACTCGATGCGCACATCATTTCAATGGGTGCTGGTTTCGCCATGCTGCCGAAGAAGAAGTAATTATCAGCCAGTCAGTATTTGCTGTAAAAACAATAAGCCATACTTCATTTAAAACATCTTTGATTGTTCACCGCTTCTCTGGCTTTCCATTTTATGCTGAAAATCTGAAAATTCAGCATAATAAACAGACACTACCTTTGAAAAAATGTCTTCTGCAATCTCTTTGTTGTATGTATGTGAAGTTTTGTTTCTACTCTTGATCATCTCCATCCACACTTCACCATTTCGGATAAGACCAGCTTGAAAAGCTGCTCTTGTTGCATCTTTTGACCCATGAATTTCAAGATTACCTATTTCAGAAAGAAAATCCTTCATTAAGTTCCAGGCCAATTCATGTGTATATTTAAACCGCTGAATTAATCCTTCCTTAATTATCTCATTCAATACTTCTGATGCATCCCCTTTATGAATTTCAAGCTCCTCATCTTCCAATTGTTCTTCTATAAATGCAACAGCATCAGACAATTTTTGTAATGCCCTGTTATAATTTGCGAAACGCTGTTCCCACCTTATTTCTTTGACCATTTACCTGATTTTAGTGCAGACCGTCAGAAGCATTCCCTCTTTCTTAGCTAAAACAACTTTTTGATTGCCTTCTTCTGCTTTTCCCCAGGTTGTTTTCTTCCAGGTTCTGACTTTTCAGTTTTATCTTCCTTTTTGGGCTTCTCACGTTTAGAATGAAACTTTATATTACCGCTATCAGTAACCGAGTAACTCTCCCAATACCCATCCTTTTGTTTAAAGGTTACGAGTTTCGTTTTAGGATCCCAGCTAACATCCGACCAGCTTTTACGCCAGCCTCGATGGGTTTTCAGGCGCTTGATATTTCCATGAGCATTTACGCGGTATAGTTCACCAAGCCCCGCTGACTGATCGTAAAACAACACCTTATAATCGGTAAATG
>JBEPXQ010000387.1:0-2875 GCA_041641835.1 Bacteroidales bacterium | reverse complement strand
CGCTTCTGGCCATTTTGGCTCCCTGCCCTGGTTTTAGTTCGATATTATGAATAACTGTTCCGTAGGGTACATCGCTCAGGTAAAGCGTATTTCCGATTTCGGGGTTTGCTTTTTTTCCTGAAAGAATCTCCTGCCCTACTTGCAGGCCCTGGGGTGCTATAATATATCTTTTCTCTCCATCTGTATATGATACCAATGCGATGTTTGCAGTACGGTTCGGATCATATTCTATGGTTTTGACAGTGGCTGGCATATCATCCTTATCGCGCTTGAAATCAATTACGCGGTACTTACGCTTGTGGCCACCACCAATATATCGCATGGTCATCCGACCTTGTGAATTACGACCTCCTGATTTGTGCAGGGGTTCAACAAGACTCTTCTCCGGCTTTGCGGTTGTAATTTCATCAAAGCGAAGGATTTGCTTATAACGTTGACCCGGTGTCGTTGGTTTAAATTTCTTTACAGCCATGTCGTTTATTAAATATTGCTATAAAAATCTATTGTTTCGCCTTCAGCCAGTGAAACAACAGCTTTTTTATATGATTTTTTCTTACCTGAAATTACTCCTGATTTGGTGTAACGCGATGCCTTTTTTCCGCCGTAGATCATAGTATTGATCGCGGTGACATTTACTTCGTAAAGGTCTTCGATCTCCTGTTTGATCTGGTCTTTGGATGCATCACGCTCAACGATGAAGCCAAATTTGTTAAGCTCCTCGCTCACTTCTGTCATCTTCTCAGTGATGATTGGCTTTAATATTACACCCATTATTATTCAGTTTTAGATTTTTTACTTAAGATACCTTCAATTGTAGCCAGACTGCTTTCGGTAATCAACAGGCGCTGGGCATTCAGAATATTATATGTGCTCAGGTTGCTTGCCAGTATTGTATCCGCTTTTTGAATATTCCTGATGGACAGGTACAAGTTACGGTCCTTTTCATTAATTACCAGTAGGCTTCTCTCGCCAGCTGCATTGAGGTTGTTTAATATCTCAGCATACTGCTGTGTCTGTGGCTTGTCAAAAGAAAAATCTTCCAGAACGGTGATCTGGTTATCTTTCATTTTATATGACAATGCAGACTTACGGGCCAACACCTTCATCTTGCTGTTAAGCTTGATGTTGTATTTGTGCGGATGTGGGCCAAAAGCACGGGCGCCACCACGAAACAGTGGTGACTTGATGTCACCTGCACGGGCTGTACCGGTACCTTTTTGACGTTTTATCTTACGTCTGCTGCCACTAAGCTGAGAGCGCTCTTTGGAGCTATGTGTTCCTTGTCTTTTACTGGCCATAAACCTTTTGGTGTCCAGATAAATGACATGGTCATTGGGTTCGACGTTGAAAATGTCATCGGCAAGATTAACTTTCCTGTCGGTCTTTTCGCCTTTTATGTTATATACTTCTAACTCCATCTTTCCACAATTACATATGATCCTTTGGGTCCGGGAACTGCTCCCTTTACCACAATCAAATTATTTTCCTTGTCAATTTTCAGTACCTGAAGATTGATCATCTTCACCCGGTCCTGTCCTTTGCGGCCACCCATGCGCATTCCTTTAAATACGCGAGAGGGGTCGGAAGAGGCTCCTATTGAACCCGGGGCACGTAGCCGGTCTTTCTGTCCGTGTGTTTTATCTCCCACTCCATGGAATCCATGTCGCTTCATAACACCGGCAAAACCTTTACCCTTGGTATATCCAACCACATCTACGTACTCGCCTTCCACGAATACCTCCACGGTAAGCTCATCTCCAAACTGCTTTCTTTCCTCAAAACGGGTAAATTCAGCCAGCTTGCGCTTGGGTGAAGTTTTAGATTTCTTCAGATGACCTAAGAGAGCTTTGTTAGCATGCTTCTCCGACATATCTTCATATGCCAGTTGTATAGCCTCATAGCCATCACTATCTTTGGTCTTCACCTGGGTTACTACACAAGGACCAGCCTGAATAACGGTACAGGGAATATTGTTTCCTGTCTCGTCATACAAGCTTGTCATACCTATTTTCTTTCCAATTAATCCAGACATTGTTCTAATTTTTTAGCTGTCTTACGTAACCTACACTTTGATTTCCACTTCTACACCACTTGGAAGCTCCAATTTCATCAGAGCATCGATTGTCTTTGATGTAGTACTGTAAATATCCAGTAAACGTTTGTATGAATTGAGCTCAAACTGCTCGCGCGACTTCTTGTTTACAAACGTAGAACGCAATACAGTAAAGACTTTCCTGTTTGTTGGCAATGGAATGGGACCACTCACAACAGCGCCTGTAGATTTTACAGTTTTTACAATCTTATCAGCTGACTTGTCAACGAGATTGTAATCATACGACTTTAACTTAATCCTGATCTTTTGACTCACCTTACGTTCGTTTTATATTCGACCTAATTAACTTCAATTCCCTGTACCTTTTTCAGTACTTTTTCAGTGATCTCCTTTGGACACTCGGCAAAGTGAGAGAACTCCATACTTGAAGTGGCTCTTCCTGATGCGATAGTCCTCAGTGAGGTCACGTACCCAAACATTTCCGCCAGTGGCACATGGGCATCGATAATCTGTGAACCGCCTTTGGCAGATACATTATTCAGATTACCACGACGTCTGTTCAGGTCGCTAATGATGTCTCCCATGTATTCTTCGGGTGTAACTACTTCCAGCTTCATCATGGGCTCCATAAGCACTTTTTCCATTTTCGCGGCAGCACTTTTGAAAGCCTGGCGCGCGCAAATTTCAAAGGAAAGCTGATCGGAGTCCACTGCATGATATGAGCCGTCGAACAGGCGCACGCGCAGGTTCTGTACTTCATATCCGGCCAAAGGTCCATTGAGCATGGCACTTTTGAATCCTGATTCTACTGAAGGTATATAT
>JBEPXQ010000386.1:0-2887 GCA_041641835.1 Bacteroidales bacterium | reverse complement strand
ATTTACACTAACTTCTACATAAAATCAGATACATCCAAAGCTGAAGAAATAAGTTCCGGCTGGCAGGTGGCACTTGAGGCTCCTCTGGCTACAGCTCCCCAGTTTGTAGTGGATCATTATACAAACCGTAAGAAAGTGGTTGCTTTCGATGTCAGAAAAAATATGTATCTGATTGATCTTAAGGGTGAAATTCAGTGGAAGCTGCAGTTGAAGGAGCTTCCTTTGGGTGAAGTGGAACTGATAGATTATTACAATAATGATAAATATCAGTACCTGTTTAGTTCGCCTTCATATATTAATTGTGTGGCACTTGACGGTAATCACCTGGATGGGTTTCCTTTTGAAACAGAAGCCGAAAACACAAGCCCCGTGGCAGCTTTTGACTACAGGGGGGATAAGGATTACAGGCTGCTGGTGGCCGGCAGTAACAACCTGATCTATAATTATCTGAAAACAGGTAAACAAGTTCGTGGATGGGAAAAAACCAGTACCACACACCGGGTAAACAACAAAATACAGCGTATTGTGCTGGATAATAAAGACTTCATTATAGTTGCTGACACCTCTGGCTCAGTATATTTCCTCAACAGAAGGGGAGAGCAGAGAATCAATCCGGAACCGGCATTTACCAATAATACCAGGACCCGTTTTTATGAAGTTGAACAGGACAGGAAGGAATTGATGATGACAACTGATGCAGATGGCAGAATTATTTTCATAGATAAAAACGGGGATGTTGATAAAGTAGCATTGAATGAATTCAGCGCTCAGCACAGTTTTGCATGGGAGGATATAAATGGAGATGGGTCAAAAGATTATATCTACATGGATCAGGGATATATTTATGCCTATGACCGGGCTTATAAAATTATCCTTAAGCAGGAGCTGCCTGCTGATGCACGTCCGGATATAACATACACTAAACTGGCTAATGATTCGGCCATGCTGTTGCTGCGCAAGCAAGCAAATAATGAAGTTTTTAAAGTTACTGCATCAGGAATAACAGAATATAAAGAACCGGCCTTCAGTAATTTCAGGCTCCTTATTTATGATAATCCATCCGAGAAAACAAAGAATCTGATTATAAGCTCGGGAAAACTTATTGAAAGTATGCCGGTTAATTAATGTACTTTCTGGTGAATATTATTTATATTTGACAAAAAGCTATTAAACTTGTTATACAGAAGCTCGTATATAGATTCTGTGCATGTCCGGGATAGCTTATATTTATTTTTAAATCTGTCAAGATGAAAAACCCTATACGTTTATTGTTTGCCGGGTTGCTGATCAGCCTGACTTTTACTTCCTGCCTGAAAGATAAGTTTGATGTGAACGAAATGGGTACCAATCAATGGGATCCTGATATGGCTATACCTGTGGTAAACACTTCACTTACCATGCTGAATATTACACAGGAAATGGAAAAAACAACATTCGGGATTGATGATGATAACCTGGTATCTATTATCTATACTGAAGAAATATTCACGCATTTTGCTGAAGATCTTATCACATTCCCGGATCAGGTACTTGATACTACTATCATATGGGATTACCCGATAGGAGTGCCTGTGGGCGACAGCGCCACTCAAAATTATATCTATACCAAAGAGATCAAAACATTTTCCGGTGAAGTGGTTGATACTGTATATTTCAAACAAGGCACGATCAGCTACAGGATTGAAACTGATGTGAACCATGACGGGAAGATGATAATTACAATCCCGGGCATGGTTAAAAATGGTAAACCATTTAAAGCAACTCTGATATATGACTACACCGGCTCCCTGCCACAAGTGATTACTGCAACCTATGACATTTCAGGATACCGTGCTGTATTCTCCCATTCCGGTAAGAAAAACTACCTCAACTCACAGGTAAAAGTAGTCGGGTATGGTGACAACAATCCTATTTACTCTCCCTATGAATATCAGTTAGAGAGTAGATTTGAAAACATTAATTTCTCAAAAATTTATGGATACTTTTCCCAGTATCAGTTTGATCTTAATGAAGATTCACTGGAAGTAACAGTGTATGATAATAAAGATTATGGGCAGTTTCAGTTTGAGGATCCCTGCCTGAATCTTCGGTTTTATAACTCGTTCGGCATGCCGATAGAGGGGCAGATAAAGGAACTGAAAACTTATAGAGCTCCCCAGGAGGTTGAAATAACAAAGCTTTCAGGAGCACCGCTTGATAATATTGCAATAGATTATCCGCTGCTTAGCCAGATTGGTGATGTTGTGATAACTGAAAAAATCTTTGATAAAAATAACTCCACGATTAAGGATGCTCTGGATATTGATCCCCAGTGGATAATTTTTAATGTTGACGGAAGATCAAACCCATCTGGCAATACATATAATTTCGCATTGGATACAAGCAGACTTACCCTGGAAACAGAAATGGAGTTTCCGCTGCACGGGACTTCTGCCGGCCTTGTTCTACGCGACACTATTGCCTATGACCTGTCGGATGATCTGGATAAGGATGGCGATCTTAAAACAGCAGAGATGCAGGTTTATATGAAAAACGGCCTTCCGGTGGAAGCTCAGCTGCAAATTTATTTTACTGATTCAAATTATGTGGTACTGGATTCACTTTTCATGGGAGGACCGGAAAGTGTAATGCTGGCCGCTGATCCGGGACCAGCACCAGGTTACAGAGTAAAGAATCCAACCGAAAAAAGAAGCTACATTAAGCTTGACCGTGCTAAAATTGATAATATTATTGATGCCCGCAAGGCCCTGGTTAAGATCATTTCTTATACTTCAGGATACGGGATGAACACTGTTAAGATCTATTCAGACTACCAAATTGATGTAAAAATAGGAGTGAGAGCTAAGTATGAAACCGAATTCTAAAGGGTGATGCAAGTAAAAAGTAC
>JBEPXQ010000385.1:0-2893 GCA_041641835.1 Bacteroidales bacterium | reverse complement strand
ATTGAGACAGTTGACACTGTGGAAAAAGAGTTTCACATGAAGCAAGACGGCTATATTGATTCCGAGTTAGTAAAAGGTAAGGGCAGCTCATGGGTAATGATCATGCACTGGGCATCAATTCAGGAGGTTAAGCAGGCAAGCAAACTGCTTATGAAAAGTAAGCTGACCGAAAGCTTCCGTGAAGCCATCATTCCTTCAACCGTGAAAATGAGCTACCTGGAGCAGCACAAATCCTGGAGCAGCTAAGTGTTTTCAAACCACTGTTTCCAAATTAGAAACTGAACAATCCCATTTCATCATTGTAAGCTATTTATACCTTTTAAACACTTAATTGTGATGCAAAATCCTGATCTCCGATATTTCCATTTAACACTATTCCTGTCATTAGCTGTTTTACTACTCACCCGGTGCAATTCGCCAGTAGCGAATGGGGAAGAAAAACCTAAGCAGGCAAGCAAGGCCTTTAAACCTGATATTGACATAGAACTTACAGCTGTTCAGTCTAAAAAACAGCTATTGACTGGAGAAAAAACTAATGTTTATACCTATAAATCAAAGTTGGTAAAAGGCGAAGAAAAGAATCTCGAAAAACTACCTGACACTTATATTGGGCCAATCATCCATGTGAAACGCGGACAGAAAATTCGTATAAGATTTAAAAATGAACTCCCCAATGAAAGTATCATTCACTGGCATGGCCTTCACATTTCGCCGGAAATGGACGGGCATCCGATGTATGCCATTGAGGATGGCGAAGCATATATATATGAATTTACCGTGGATAATCGTCCGGGAACCTACTGGTTTCACCCCCACCCCGACAAGATAACCGGCCCGCAGGTATATTACGGGCTTGCCGGGCTGATTATAGTAGAAGGCGAAGACAAAAACCTGCCCACCGGAGCATACGATCAACCTTTGATCATCCAGGACCGCGCATTTGACACCGATAATCAGTTAATATACCTGGGCGACAGTCGCAGGGAACGTATGACCGGTTTTTACGGCGATCAGATTTTTGTTAATGGACAGGCCAGGCGTAATATGGAAGTAAAAAAAGGCGCTTACCGTTTTCGTGTGCTGAATGGCTCTAACGCGCGGATCTATAAACTGGCATGGAGCAACGGCAACAAGATTGTTGCTATAGGCACCGAAGGCGGTTTGCTGCAACAACCGGTTGAAAAACCATACATAATGCTGGCACCCGGTGAGCGGGTGGATATCTGGAAAAGCTTTGCCACGATGAATGAAGGAGAGAAAATTGTGCTTAAAAGCCTTTCTTTTGACCCGGGCACGACAATGGAAATGGGTGGAATGATGAATGGGCGCATGCATTCCGACCGTGATAATGAAAACGGTGCGGAAATGGACCTGTTTGAATTCCGGGTTACGAATGAGCAGGGTTTTCAGCAAGATTTACCCGGTAAATTGTCACAGATCGAAAAACTGAACAGAGCGGAAGCCGTCAATGCGGACCAGCCGCGCAGGTTCCATTTTGCTTTTGAGCACATGCAGTGGGTAATTAATGGAGAAACCTTTGAAATGAAAGAGGTGGCCGAATGGGAACAAGTGAAGCTTAATACCACAGAAATCTGGGAATTCATTAATGGTAATGAGGGAGGGCGCATGGGCATGATGAATAATATGATGCAAATGCCTCATCCGGTTCACCTTCATGGTTTGCAGTTTCAGATTATTGGACGGGATGTTTCAGGTGTGAGTGCTTCAGTATGGAACAGCACGAAGGAAGGCTTCATTGACGAAGGCTGGCACGATACCTTCCTGCTGTTACCTGGAATGAAGGTTCAGGTTATTATGAGATTCCTTGATTTCACGGGAATTTATGTTTACCACTGTCATAACCTGGAGCATGAAGATATGGGTATGATGCGGAACTTTGAAGTAATAAACTGATTTTAACTCCAGCCTCCCCTACCTGTTCGCCAGCAGAAAGCGGTCGGCCTGTTGGTTGATGGCGAGGACCTTCTTTTTATACAAGATTATTTTGTGTGGCAGATTATCGAAGTGCTGACCGCTTATTCTTTCCAGGGTTTTCTTATATCTGTCGGTGATGGTTTGCTGATTATCGGTAAAGTCAGCATACTTTAACACATACACTTTTGCCAGCAATGGATGCCGATTATTCTGATATCTGATTTGCGGGATATTGTAATCGCGCATCAGCAGATACAACCTGATATTATTTTGCTTCACCACATCAATATACTGTGGAATAGATTTATTCACGCCACTGCAGCTGGCAACCCAAAATCTTAGCAATATCGTATCCGCACACTGGCAAATCTTTTCCAGGTCTGTTATTCCCACTTCATAAACAGCGTTATCTTCAAAATAATAACCCGCTGAAGCGGAAGCTTCATATGGTTTAAGCAATTCTTTTGTCCAGGGCTTAAGGCTGAGGTAACCACTGTTATTTATTTGGCCATTAAACCGCAGCAGTCCGCAACCGGCAAGCATAAAGCAGCAAAGAAATAGAAAAGTAAACCCTTGTTTCATAATGCATCTTTAATATATGATTTTCTGATAGACGTAAAAATATGAAAAAAGTTACTATAAAGCTTATAATACGAACCGAGCTATGACGGTAAACTTTTACGCAGAGCAGGTGTCAGAAATAAAAAGTACAAAGGCAAAAGTAAAGAAGGATGCTTCTCCGCGTATTGCGCAAATTGATAACGAATATTAGCGCGAATAGATGGAAACAATCAGCAAAATCAGTGAAATGTGCTCGTTCCTTGCATTTTACGGTTTACCCTGTGAAATACGAAGTAAAATTTCTACAGGGGGCAAGCAAGAAACACCTCCCCGTCGGTTCACGATGCCATCTGATTACCAAAACTCTAAAACTATGAAGCTTGAGCCTTGCGCCCAA
>JBEPXQ010000384.1:0-2906 GCA_041641835.1 Bacteroidales bacterium | reverse complement strand
GCCTCCTTTTTGTGGCCTACGGCTTCTTCATTGAAGCTTATCCGGTGGCATTCATGAATGCGCTTATTGCAGTTACCAATACCTATTATCTTATACGTATCTCCAGGATGAAAAAGGATGATTTCTCCATACTTGAAACAAATCCTGATGGAGAATACATCAAAGAATTCATACGTTACCACCTTGAAGATATACGGAAATTTAATCCTGGTTTTGATCCTGACGGGCATGAGAAGGATGATTGCTGGCTGCTGCTTAAGAAAATGAGTGTGGCAGGGATTTTTCTTGGTGAGCGCCGCGGTGCTGATACCATGCACATTAAGCTGGATTATATTTTGAAAGCATACCGTGATTTTAGCGTGGGAAAGTTTTTATATGAAAAGAACTGCAACTGGTTCAGGAGTAGGAATATATCAAAATTAAGCGCTGAGCCGGGAAATAAAACCCACAATCATTATCTGAAAAAAATGGGATTCAGGTACAGTAAGGAAGCGTTTGTTCGGTCTGTACCTGCTAATAATAATTCAAAAAGCAATTAAAAAAAAGATATGAAGACATATGCAGCAGGAATCATAGTGATCTTAATCTTGTTTCTTTCCGCATGCAAGCGGGAAAAGAAAGGCGATATTTTTATTGAAGGAATACACCCTACGGTTAAAAATGAAGTTGTTTATCTTGTAGATGCAGAACAGTCGCAAGGCTATAATGCATTTTATAAAGCACTGGATTCTGCATTTGCTGATAAAGATGGACGCTATGTTTTTAAAACAGAGGTGCGTGGCAACGGCTTCTATCAGATCCGCGACCAGCAGCAGAATATGCTGTGGATTAACGATATTTATCTGAGGCCGGGCGACAGTGTGGAGCTGACCGAAACGAACATTAGCACCAGTTCTGGTAATATTACTGCTGTTAACAGGTTTCCGGCTACTTTACAGAAAGCATTTCCGCATGAGAACTATAAGTGGATTACTGAACAACCTTCAGAATTCAAAAAAATAGCAGCAAATCGCTATAAAGCTATCAGCGACTTCACCAGCCGGTATTTTGATACCCTGGATGTGGATGAGAAAGTGGTGGAATGCTTTAAAATGCAGAACCGGCTTTCACATATAAATCTGAAGCTTGATTACCTGGAACATCATAATCTCTATGCCTATGGCCAGTGGTTTCCCATGCCACTTGACTCTATGGCCTTCAAAAAAGGAATTAGCCATGTATTGGCAGATACATCATGGTTTTTCCTGAATGAATATATGGAATGTGTGCAGAAATATACCACAGCAAAATATCATACTCATTTTTTTAATCCACTTGATGCCAATGCCGATACCAGGGTGATGCTTACAAAAAAAGCTATTATTGATACCATGTTTACAGGCATCAGACGGGATATTGCACTGGCAACCATTGCCAATAATTTCTGGAAATATCTGCCTGCCATGCAGGAGGAGTTTTATAAAGACGGGGAAGAAATCCTGCAATATTTCGATAAAGTGAAAACCGGGCCACAGTTCTTTGATTACTACGAAGACTTATTTAATGACTACCTTAGGATTAAGCCGGGAAGCCAGGCGCCTGTTTTTGCACTTCCTGACTCCACCGGTAACGAGCTTACATTAAATACTTTTTACGGTAACTATGTGTATATAACCTTCTGGAATACCATGAACCGACCTTTTGTGTCTAATCTTGAGGCATATCGTGAACTTGAAGAAGCTTTGGGTTTTTATGACAATGTAGTGTTGCTGTATGTAGCTCTGCAGCCAGATGATGAGGATGCCATACGGGCATGGAAATATTTTATCAATACCTATCCCTTTGGTGGACGGCATTTGGTGGCTAGAGGCGGTATGGGTAATTCGGAGGTGCAACCCTATATGATTGAAGCAATGCCTGCCAGTGTGCTGATCAGGCCTGACGGCAGGATCATTACCCCGCGAGCACCCGGCCCGGATGATCTTCCGGAAACACTGTTGAAGCTGATGGGGCGTAACATCACCATTTCGGCTACTGAAACAGAAGAGTAAGCCATAGTGAAGGCCATTTATTTCCTTAGCAGGCTGTTATGAAACAGAGGCTGCCAGGATCTCAGTCTATACCTCTGAGCAGATTATTATTTGGTGAACCTGTGAACCGTTGTTTATTTCTTCACGAAATATTTGGCAGGAGAATAGGGACTGCGCCGGAACTTATCCTCAGCCCGATTTTTCATCTCAATAGTGAGAGCGGTTATTCCTGCCATATTGAAAAAGCCGTTTTTAAGTTCCGGGGAGGGGAAGTAGATGGTATCTTCATAGGCATAAACTTGTTTGCCGGTATAATGTCTCACCTCCAATTCTCTGGATTTATCCCCGAATTTAAAGCGCGGGTGCAGGTAATCCAGCAAGCGCGTTATATTATCCTGTTTGCCATGGTAGTGCCCGCAACTGTGACAGTGAAATAAGCGGATCTTTTTGAATTTTATGGCATCATTCACCGTGGTGGCCTGGCAGAAAGGGCAATCCTTGCGAACAGCCTGATCCAGCGTATGTTTCTCCGCTATGTTTACAAAACGCAATTTGGCAGGTGAAAGATAATTGGAAAAGTTTGCCATGGCCAGCACCTGTTGAACAGAAACAACCATAAGTACAACTACCAGGATTGGCTGGTTGATAAACAGAAAGGCATCAAATGCCCCATGAAGCATCACAGCCCACAGATAAGCTATGGCTATTATCTTCCAGGATCTTTTATTAAAGATAACCCGGTAAAGCGCGTATCCCATGAACACACTAAAAGTGATATGCATAGGTGTGCTGATGAAAAGGCGCAGAAACAGCAGGTATCCACTGCTGGTATATACATTGGCATAGAGGTAATTCTCGATGAGCGAAAAACCCAGCGCCACACAGGCCATATAGATG
>JBEPXQ010000383.1:0-2908 GCA_041641835.1 Bacteroidales bacterium | reverse complement strand
TTTGATAATTGGTAACTTTTTCCCCAATTCCGACATCCGTCCGCAGCAGGCAAACCGCGAGGGAAGCCAGCTTTCGGCCTATTATTATTTTGATGATATTAAGGTGGAAATGGTTTCGCCTCCGCCCGAAGGCACACCCGAACCTTTGGCGGTGAAGAATCCAACACCAGAAATCAGCAAAGAGGATTCCATTAAGCCAGGCTTCACCTTTGAACTGAAAAATATCTTTTTCGAGTTTGATAAATCATATTTGAAACCTGAATCAAAAAATGCATTGCAGAAGCTCTACAGCTTTATGAACAGAAATCCAGGGCTGCGAATCGAAATCCAGGGTCATACAGATTCCGTTGGCTCTCATCGCTACAATCAGCAGCTAAGTGAGCGAAGGGCGGTTTCAGTAAAGCGCTACCTGGAGCAAAAGGGAATAGCGGAAGAAAGAATGAGCGCGAAAGGATACGGCAAGCGCAATCCGCTGGTTTCAAACCGCACAGATAGTGGCAGAGCTATAAACCGGCGGGTAATGATCAGGATATTGCCGAAGGATCAAGAGGGTGATCTTTAAAATATTTCTTTGCCTTGTTATAACCAATCTCAAAAACCTCTTTCCCGTGGGTATTCTTCAGCAGGCTGTACTTCATCACTTCCGGTATGTCAATGAAATAATCACAGAATTTTATCTCCTCGCGTATGCTCGCTGTGATGCCAAGCTGAAATGAACGTATGGTAATGCGGGTGATATTTCCAAGATCCTCCTCATAGCCGGGAGAAACCACATTTACTCCAATTACTGTTTCCGCTTTTTCACGCAGAACTGAGGCAGGCAGATTATTCATAATCCCACCATCAGCGTACTTAGTTCCATCAATATCCACCAGCTGAAACAGAAATGGGATTGAGGATGAAGCTATCACTCGGCTCAGGATTGAGCCCTTACTGAAGTAAACCGGCTTACCTGCATTCATATCTGTGGCGCAGATGATCAGCGGTATTTTTAAGTCTTCTATGTTTTCAGCGCGCAGGTGCTCCCTCATAACATCCTCAACGCCTGTAAGCTTCATAATTCCACCGTTCTTAGGCACCGACAATTCGGTATATTTCATAAAGCTGCGCTGCATCATAATATCCAACACTTCTTTGGGTTTGTAACCATCTGCATAAAAAGCTCCTGCTATGGCTCCTGCACTCGTGCCGGCAATAATATCAGGCTTTACACCCATCTCTTCCAATGCCTGCAACACGCCCATGTGGGCAAATCCCCTGGCTCCGCCTCCACTCAATACTAAGCCGATTTTCTTCTTTTTGTCCATAATCCAGAATCAAATTAAATTATTTTAATGTAAAACAGCTATTAATTCTTTAAGTTTTATGAACTTTGCTGCATTAAAAAAAATAAACATGATTGTAGTTACAGGAGCCGCCGGATTTATCGGAAGTTGCATGATCGCACTGCTTAATGAAAAGGGTTATGAGAATATCATCGCGGTGGATGATTTCAGCCGTCAGGATAAAAACAGGAACATAAATGGAAAAATGCTTCACACTCAGGTTGAGCGGGAGAATTTCTTCCATTGGGCAGAAAACAACAACAGCCACATTGATTTCATTTTCCACCTGGGAGCCCGCACAGATACTGCAGAGTTCAATATGGAAATTTTTGATAAGCTGAACCTGAACTACTCGAAAAACATGTGGAGCTTTTGTGCAGAAAACAATATCCCTCTTGTATATGCCTCCTCAGCTGCTACTTATGGCATGGGTGAACATGGTTATGCTGACAGTCATGAGATCGTGAACAAACTCCGGCCTTTAAATCCCTACGGGGAATCAAAAAATGAGTTCGATAAGTGGATGCTGCAACAGCAGAAAACACCTCCTTTCTGGGCGGGCCTGAAGTTTTTTAATGTTTACGGACCAAATGAATATCACAAGGGCCGCATGGCATCTGTGGTTTTTCATGCCTATCACCAGATACTTGAAACCGGTGGCATGAAATTGTTCCGCTCCCATCATCCTGACTTTAAAGATGGTGAACAAAAGCGCGATTTTATTTACGTGAAAGATGTGGCTGAAATGATGTTCTGGCTGATGATAAACCGAGCGGAATCAGCTATCTACAATACAGGAACTGGTAAAGCACGTACATTCCTCGACCTGGTGAAAGCTGTGTTTAAAGCCATGGGAAAGCAACCTAATATCAGTTTTAAAGACACCCCGGAAGATATCCGTAATAAATACCAATATTTTACGGAGGCTGATATGTCGAAAATGCTGAACGCGGGTTACGATAGGCAAATAAACAGTCTGGAGGAAGGTGTTAAAGACTATGTGCAGAATTACCTGATGGAAGGAAGGTATTTTTAGCTAAGATCATCTTTTAGTTCTATCAAAAAACCTTTGACCTTTTTTAAACGCGCAGAAATATCCGCGGCTTTTTCAGCAGATTGCTGATCTTTTTTCAATTTTTCCTTCGCTCCTTTCAGCGTATATCCCCTTTCTTTCACCAAATGATAGATCAGGTGAAAATTCTCCACATCCTTAGCTGTGAAAAACCGGTTCCCCTTTTTATTGCGCCGCGGTTTGATCACGTCAAACTCTTTTTCCCAGAAGCGAATATTGGAGGTATTGACATTGAACATGTCTGCCACCTCGCCAATGGTGTAGTACATTTTTTCTTCCTTGCCGCTTTCTTTTGTCATAATGTCTAAACTTTCAGCTGTAAAAATAGGATGATGTGATGAATTATCCAAACCTAATATTGCTGAGAATGAGCAGGCAGCCTGGAAGGATTTTTAACCGGCTGCATCCTGCTGTAGTTGTTTATCAGAAGCGTATAAAGATCAAAGATTATTCCTATTTTTGCTGGCTTTAAAAACAGTCAATCATGCTGTCTGTTACCTGATAAAGAAAA
>JBEPXQ010000382.1:2080-2916 GCA_041641835.1 Bacteroidales bacterium | reverse complement strand
CGATAAGCTGTCGCTTATCAGGAATTTCCCGCTGGCCGTGCGGATGGATGGCTTTATCACTTATAACTTCAGCAACAGCGAGAAAGCCGACTTTCAGGCCCCTTACCTTATCAAGCTGCTTTCCGGAGGCCAGGTTAGCGATCATCTGGCTTATTATTTCTATTTCTACATGGATGAGCGGGGTGAAATAGCCGGCGTGGAAGATGCCTACCTGATGTATAATGACCTGTTTAATATCGATCTGGACATCTACCTTGGGCAGTTTCAGGTGTCGGACCCCCTGTTTAAGCGGGAACTGCGGCTAACGTTGGAGGATTATCACCTATACACTGCGCAGATAGGAATATCGGACATCAGCCTGAAATATGACAAAGGAGTGATGGTAACTCTTGGATTGAATACCGGCACCACACTTGTACTTGAGGCTGTAAACGGTAATGGCATACCCGAATCACACCAATATTTGTTTGATAAGGATAAACACAAAAGTTATCTTGCGCGAATATCGCAGGGCATAGGCGATTTTCTTAGTGTAGGGGCTTTTGCCTATACCGGAAAAGAAGAGCAGCAAAACAATTTTGATTTCAGTATAACCAATGATGTATTTATCTGGGGTCCTGACCTCAGCCTGTCGGTTACAGATATGTTCGAGCTGAATGCGCAGGTCCTGTACCGGACAGACTCAAAGGTTTTTCCGCATAAAAACAGCCTGATTGTGTACAATGAGGTTGAAACTACCGGAATGATGGGCGAACTGCTGTTTATGCCCAAAGGCGACGACAGCAACTGGTACCTGATGGGACTGTTTAATGATGTGAATAGCAACTATGATCCTG
>JBEPXQ010000382.1:0-2070 GCA_041641835.1 Bacteroidales bacterium | reverse complement strand
TTTAGCGCTGGTTTTGTAGCAGGATTTTAAGATTATTCCTTCAGATCCCGGAAGTATCTGCACATCCGGCTTAACAACTAACGCGCATGCCAGTGGTCGGCAGGCTTATATGATGATTACTGGCAGGTAAAGGAATGGATAGATGACTGCCACGTGCAGCTTTGGTCTATTATCATGCTTAAGTAATACCGGACCTCTTATCCAACTTTCTGCTATATTAAGTCCCACCACATAGATTACCGTTGCGCTGTAGTGTCTTATATTGAAAATCTGAAAGGAGGAATCAAGAAACACATGCACTAAAAAACCAGCCACCATTGTTGATAAAATAACAATTGGCACCAGAAATGCCCCTGAATTCAGCGTTTTTTTCATAGTCTGTTCATTGAAAAAAGATATCTTAATGCAAAGATATTATTTTTATGAATCTACCAGTTCTCAGGCTGAATAGATTTTATGAGACAAAAAGCCACTTCAGGTAATTCCCATCTTTTTCATCAGAAAAGACGCATTGAGGCTTTGGGCAATACCGTCCTTAAGCTTATAATCGAAGAAAAGCCGGTCATCTTTTATCTCCACTTCAAAACAGCGGTTGGAAATTTTCCCGGGATACTCCTCTTCCAGCCTGCCGATCTGCAGGTCATGAGTGGCGATAATGCCGCTACTGCCAAGCCTCACCAGCTTTTTCAACAACTTAACCGAACCGTTTTGCTTATCGCGTGAATTGGTACCTTTCAATATTTCATCCAGCAGGCAGAATATATGCTCATCATTTTCCAGCTTATCAATGATATATTTCAACCGTTTAAGCTCAGCATAAAAGAATGATTCATTTTTCACCAGTGAATCGCGGGTTGTGAGGCTGCTGATTAGCCTTACAGGACGGAAACTAAATTCCTGGCAATCCAGGGGCAGCCCCAGCCTGGCCAGGATCATATTCAACCCTATGGTACGCAGATAGGTGCTTTTGCCAGCCATATTGGCCCCTGTAACGATTATGAATGATCCCCTGTCGTTTATTTCCACAGGATTTCCTACCCTTTCACCAGGAGGAATAAGGATATGCCTGCAGTTTTTGCCCTGAACTATTGGCTTATCAGAATCGGCTGAAGATACTCCCGGGAAGATATACGCAGGATAACTAAAGGCAAAATTCCCAAGGCTGAAATAAGCATCAAAGCTGCAGGTGGCTTTTATACCGGGCAGTAGAGTGCTGCTGTGCTTGCTTTTCCATGCAGCCAGCCTGTTTAACTGATGCAGGTCCCACATGAAAAGGCTGTTGAGCAGAAAAGCAGCCAGAATATTTAGCCTCACATCAAAAGACTGCAGTATGGATGCAAGCTTTTTCACCGGGCTTTTGCCTTGAGCAGTACCTGCTTCTTGCTGTAACGACTGTAGAATAGCGGATTTGTAGCTCCCCCTTTTCAGGATATCATTTAACTCATCCAGTATTTCAAGAGGCTTACTGATATTATTCAGGTACTCATGTTGCTTATTTACTTTCTTCAGAAAAAGGCCAGTGACTCCAAGTCCCGCGACTATCCAATAGATCAGCCAGGGCCAGCTTATCAAATCTACTATGATCAGTGATATCACAACTACAGAGGCAATGGTGAAGGCCGGAGCCAGAATCCGTGTTATTTTCACATTAGGTGCAGGCTGTTGTATCCAGTACTCCAGTCGCTCGTAATGTTCCTTGCGGAATTGCTCTTTTTTCCCTGTCTGCCTAAAATCCTGCATATCCTTCAGCCTGGTGGCACAATCCTTCACTGCTTCCTGCCGCTTAATTATATCAGCCTGGTTGGATGGTGGATTTATAAACCAATTTGCCAGCAAATGATTCCCGTTACCGGTAACCGTCCGGTTGACGATTTGAAAAACTGAATTTTTCCCGAAGATATTCAGGTCAGATGAAAAATCATGATCCGGGTCCTGAAACTCATGTCCATCGTCAAAATTGCCATAGTCATGGTTCAATGCTTTAAATTCATGTTCATTGATTTCTATCAATCTTGCTTTTTCCTGCTTCTTTAATGTGGTTTTATGATGCAGAAAAACCACCCTGAGAAA
>JBEPXQ010000381.1:0-2920 GCA_041641835.1 Bacteroidales bacterium | reverse complement strand
AAAGTTTCTCCTTTCCTTTGCTACAATTATCGCGGGCTTTGCTACCAATAACAATTGTTCACGTTGTAGTTTTATGTATCCAGTTCGGATACATTTTGCCCCACGGCTTACCTGACCATGCAGCAAGTTACAGGCTTACAGGCCTCATGAGTCACAGAAACCTGGCGGCACAAGTCAGCATATTATTAATTCCGTTTACCTTTTACAATCTTGTTTCCTTCAGGAAAAAAATATGGAAGCTTCTTCAGTTTCTTCTCATCATCACCCTTTTCGCACTTATATTTTTTTCCTATTCCCGAGCTGTTTGGTTGGCTTCCGTAGCAGCAGTTTTTGTGTTTATTATCCTGGTTTTAACCCGCTACCGGTTCTGGTTCAGAAAACTGAAAATAAAAAGATTATGGATCATTGCATCTTCGGTTGTTGCAACAGCTACTATTATTGTGCTTTTAGCCTTTTTCAGTACTTCAACCGTTAAAGACCAGTTCAACTCGTTGAAAAATCCCACATATGGTTCTGCAAGTGAACGGTTTGAACTGTGGGAAATTAGCATGGAGGAAATCCTGGCCAATCCCGTTGGTGGCGCGGGCGGAGGAAACTGGAAGATAATGGCTATGAGGCATGATGTTTCTACGGTTAGAAAAAATGCAACAGCAGGCACACAGGTTTTTTTCCAGCGCCCGCATAATGATTATTTATGGAAGTGGTATGAAGCCGGACTTGCGGCTTTTCTGGCTTTCGTGCTGATATTTATATTCGCCATAGACAAAGCCGGTGAGAATTATTTCCGTCAACAGTCAGGAAGCAAAGCTTTAGGAATGCTGTTGATAGTAGCATTGGTCCTGATTTATATTATCCTGAGTTTTTTTAGCTTTCCTGATGAGCGCCCCATGCTTAAAATACTGTTGACTTTGATCCTGGCTCTGGCTGTTTTGATTAGCCCTTCAAGAAGAAAGCTTCCGCCCTTCAGCTTATTCCTGATGCTCGCCTTGCAAGTAATGATCATCCCTGTGGCCTATCTAAGGCTCAGCTCCTCTGCTCATAACCATAAGATGCAGATAGCAAGGCTCAAAGGTGAACTTTCCACTGTGATCAGTGAGGGCAGGAAGGCTGAAAATCTGGTTACAACATTGGATGATGTTGCCACTCCATTTAGCTGGTACACCGGTGAAGCCTTATATTTTAAAGGAGAGCTAAAAAAAGCGGAGCAGGACTACCTGAGAGCATATAGTGCAAATCCATACCATATACATGTTCTTAATAACCTGGGAGTGGTATATCTTCAAACAGAAAAACTCTTTCTTGCAGAGAAATATTTTGTTCAAGCTCTACGCATATCACCTGGATTCGACCAATGCCGGATTAATTATGCCATATGCCTAAAGCGGCTAAACAAACTGAAGGAATCAATAGATCAATTACGCAGAATAAGCAGCGAAGAGTTGCTTGAAAATTCTGAAAAAATTGCGCGACAGCTGCTACCGGCTTACACCTGGAAAACGGCTGAAAACACAGATAATCCGGAATTAAAGAAAACTATTCTGAGGATAGAGCGAAATAAAAAATGGATGCAGAAGATTTTTGAGAAAAGCAGAAAGAATAATATTTCATATGATGAGCAGCTTTTGCTTGATGCAACCTACATCCTTCAGCAAAATGAAAATGATAAGAAAGTCGAATGAATAAAATCAGAAAGAACCTGAGATTCACCAGTTTTTTCTACTTGCTTTTTTAAATAAACTGTCTTAATTTTATGTCTTCCTAAAATCCTGAAGCCATGCGCAAATTTTTCGTTCTGATAGCCGCTGTTGTTCCTGTCCTCCTGTCGGCTCAAAGTATTCAAAATGTAAGCCCTGACACTGTTCACCCAGGGCAGACAATAAACATACAAATTACCGGACAAAATACCAACTTTACCCAGGGATCACAACTTATCAGATTTACTCAAGGATCCGACCTATTGATGCCCTACCAATATAATGCTCCAAACGATAATCACATTAGTGCCTGGTTTTATATTCCTCAATATGTAAACTATGGTGATTATCACCTCTCGATACATAATCAGGTTGACTCCTGGATATATAAGTATAATGCTTTAACAATCAATCCCTGGGGTGCAAACCTAAAGCTCTCTGCCTGTTACCCCTCATGGAGCTACCCGGGATATACATATCCTAACAGCAAAATAACAGGGGTAAATACCCATTTCACGCAGGCCTCCTTAGTAACAGCTTACCTGTCGCAGGGCACTTCCACTAATTTTTATTATTACCAGAACATAGTCCAGGATGACACCTTAATAAAAAATGTATTGATGGTACCTGGAACACTTCCTTACGGTTATTATGACTTGAATACCTATGACAACTATCATGGTCATCTAAATAAAGCAGATGCCTTTCTTGTGGCAAAGTCCACCGGATTCATAGCATCAGTTTCTGCAGACACTATATTTACAAATGCAGCAAGTGATTTTCTTATTTATGGCAGCGATACCTACTTTAAATTTGAAGAAAAAGACATTTCCATTATTCTCAATATCAATAATACACCTTATCAACCCGATAGCACAGTAATAATTAATGATAATGTTTTAAAGGTTTATTTCAATAATCTGAATATCCCTGCGGGAAATTATACCAATGCAAAGCTTATCGTAAATTCTATCATCAGCGGGATAATGGAATACACCGGCATTACTGTTATTTCCATTGGCGTGGATGAGTTTTCATCCATTAAAAGCGTTAATCTTTTTCAGGATGAAAACAAAATGATTAACCTTAAGATAGACCTGAAGCAACAGCAACAAACCACTGTGGATATTTATAGCATGAGCGGTAAAAAAATATACTCAGTCAATTTATCTGCCGGCCCTGTTCAGGAACTAAAGCTCAGCAGCCTGATTTTTAAAAACCAGGTT
>JBEPXQ010000380.1:0-2924 GCA_041641835.1 Bacteroidales bacterium | reverse complement strand
ATTGTTATCCTGGTCCACTGTCGTAGCCAGCACACGTATCTGACTGCCGGTGATAAATGTATCATAGCCCCGCTCAATCTGCGATAGCTGGCTTTCCTGTAGCTTGCTCAGGTCCACCTTAAGCAGTGTGTCTATGGCCACATTAAAGTATTTTGAAAAAGCTATCAGGGTTTCCAGACCAGGCTGTGCAACCTCATTTTCATAACCCGATAAGGTGGAGCGCTTCATGTTCAATGCCACTGAAACATCATCCTGGGTGCGCTTTCTCCTTTTTCTTAACAGCTTGATATTTCGGCTAAAGATGCTCATTGCTCAAAAATTAATCAGAAAAATGATTTATATTCCGGCAAAGGTAATATATCACCGGGCATAATGCAAGCAAAATCTCTTACTTCGAGCATGATTTAAATAAAAATCCGGGGCTGTTACAGCAAATCCGGCCTTCTATCGCGGGTCCTTTTTTCTGATTGCTCCTGCCGCCATTCATCTATTTTTTTGTGATTTCCTGAAAGGAGTATATCCGGAACTTTATGGCCTTTATATTCCAGAGGCTTGGTATAGACAGGAGGTGCCAGCAGTCCGTCCTGAAAAGAATCGGAGAGGGCAGAGGTTTCATTGCCAAGTACGCCTGGTATAAGCCTTACAATGGCATCAGTGAATACTGCAGCGGCCAGTTCTCCGCCTGAAAGTACATAATCCCCCACGGATATTTCCCGGGTGATGTATATATCGCGTATGCGCTGATCAATTCCTTTGTAATGCCCGCAAAGGATGATGATATTTTTAAAGGTAGAAAGCCTGTTGGCCTCCGGCTGCTTAAATGGCATCCCGTCAGGCGTAGTGTATATCACTTCATCATAATTACGCTCTTCCAGCAATGGATCCAGGATAGCCGCTACCGGTTCTATACGCATAACCATGCCCGCACCACCTCCGTAAGGATAGTCATCTGTGCTGCCGTATTTGTTTACAGGGTGGCGCCTGGGATTGTGAAAATGAATATCAACCAACTGCTTTTCTTTTGCTCGCCTGATTATGGAATGGCTGAATGGACCTTCAAACATTTCCGGGAATATGGTAATAATATCAATGCGCATATAAGCTCGCTTTTGTTTGTGCAAAGATACAAAAGACATTTCCAGCTGAAGTGCACTTATCTGCTCTTATCAGAAAAATCCTGCAATTACACGGCTGGCTGCTTAACATAAATCCATTGCCGTTGTTGATAGAATATCTATATGGCTTTTATGAATAAGAATAAAGACAACAAAGGCGACGAGCAGGAGCCGCAACGCAGTAAATGGCCCCTGATTATCAGTGGTGCAATAATTTGCGGAATTGTTATTTCCTATTTTACAATACCCGGTGTACAATCATTTTTAAATAATGCTTTTGACATTCTCACCAGCGGGAATAAAGAGCGGATTTCAAACTGGGTAGATAGACTTGAATACTGGGGACCACTGATTATAGTTCTGGCTATGACCCTCCAGATGTTTTTGATAATCATACCCTCGCCTTTACTAATGCTTGTAGCCATCCTGGCTTACGGACCTGTTTGGGGAGCAATTATCGCAATTGCAGCCATTTTTGTGGCTTCAAGCGTGGGTTATGCCGTGGGACGATTTTTGGGGAAGGTTACGATCTACCGCCTGATAGGACAGAAAAAAGAGAATAAACTGGAGTTTTATGTAGATCGTTATGGGATATGGGCCGTTATTATTACGCGTCTGGCACCCATGCTGTCCAATGATGCCATTAGTTTTGTTGGTGGAATCCTTCGGATGGGATACTGGAAATTCATAGGAGCTACGCTGGCTGGAATAACACCACTGGCTGTTTTGCTGGCTTATTTTGGAGAAAACAACGAGCGGTTGGAATCCGGGTTGCTATGGACATCTGTGGTTTCTCTGGCGATTTTTATAGCCTATGTAATCTATGACCGCACAAAAAATCCGGCTGCAAAACAAATGGAAAAGCAGAATAAGGAAAGCGAAACATCCTGATTAACTATTTCGTCAGCATATAATAAAAATAACCCTTAAACAATCTTCAGGGCATTTTACAATTTGGATTTTTCTGCACAATCAGCTGCCATACATCTTCTGGATTCCTTTGTATTTCATCAACTTAGTAAATGTCCTGAATAGCAAAGCTTGATGAGGCGGAAAGGTTTCATAAAATTTAAATAACAACTCCTGCCGGTTTTTTATTTTAAGGATTTTTCTGAACTCTTCGGTTTTATGGGCAGGATCAATAATCAGTCTGGCGATTTCCCTGCCACTTACCAATGCGAAAGAGATACCCTCGCCGGTACCTTTAGAAGCAAGTCCGGCAGCATCACCGGCAAGGAAAATGTTGCCAAAACGGTATCCCCGGTAATCATAATTAACCGCTGCACTTCTGAAAGCTTGCTGGTTCTGGGTATATCCACGGTTTCGGAGATGCTCCTGCAGGCAATGCCTGGCGCTTTTGGGTTTGAGTACTCCCGGATCAAAATAAATGCCCACGTTCGTATGTTTCTGGTGTGGAAACTCCCAGATATAAGCTGTTTTCATTTTACCCGGATCAATATACCAGCTGAGTTCATTAGTTAACTCCGGGACAGTGTAATAAAAACCGATATGGCGCTTTGTCTTCAATCCAAGGTGCTTTCTTATTGTAGAAGTGGAGCCGTCAGCACCCACAAGATAGCGGAACGTAAAGCTCTTGTCGTCATCGGTGGTTACCCTGTTATCTTCAATTTTTCTGATGCTGGTATTGGTAAGAATAGTGATATTTTCATTGCCTTCGATTTGCTGAAGCTGATATTGCCCCAGCTCATACCTGGTGATAGTTCGTATGGGATTTACCAGCTTGATCTGGTAGCTCCTACCGCAGATGACTATTTTCTGTTTGGAGAACCTTCTACACAGGTTTTCCGG
>JBEPXQ010000379.1:0-2930 GCA_041641835.1 Bacteroidales bacterium | reverse complement strand
GGCATATTGCCTAAACAGGGGAATCTGATCCATCCTATGTTGTTTGCCAGGCGCGAAGACATAGAAGAATATGCTGCCCGGTTTAACATAGCCTACAGGGAAGACAGCAGCAACTTTAGTGTGAAATATGCCAGGAATAAATTAAGGCATGAAGTGATACCATTACTGGAGGATATCCATCCTAACTTCAAGGACATCCTCACTTCCAATATCCGCAGGATAAGAGAAACCGAGAAGATCTACCGCAGGCGCGTGGATGAAGTTATAAGTGAGCTTTTAACTGAAAAAGATAAGATGCCTGCCATCAGCATCAGCAAGCTCGCCGCCACTGATGCACCCACCACCTATTTGTTCGAGTACCTGGCCCAATATCAGTTTAAATATCCCACTGTGGAGGATATTATAAACTCGCTGCAGGGGATTCCCGGGAAAACTTTTTTTTCACCCACTCATACAGTTATAAGGGAGAGGGAATTTCTGGTAATAAAGGAGAATAAACCTGCAGAGAACAGCGAAGAAGTTTTTATCGATCGTGATTCTGTACCCGGATATATTGACCAGCCGTTAAGATTATCCTTCACTCTGCTGAAAAGAGATGAAAACTTCAGAATAAACCCTGACCACCGGGTGGCTTTAATAGATATGGACAGGCTTGATTGGCCGCTGGCGCTCAGCATATGGAAAGCCGGCGAGCATTTCTTCCCCCTGGGCATGAGCAAGGCAAAAAAGATCAGCGATTTCCTGATAGATGAAAAAGTTCCGGTGTACCGAAAACAAAATACCCGGCTTCTGCGTTCGGGAAAAAAAGTGATCTGGATTCCGGGCATGCGCCTTGACCACCGTTTCAGGATCACGGATGAAACTAAGAATATTTTAAAGATTAAATTATTGGAGGATTAGTATGGCTCTCATCAGAGAAGTGCTGGGAAAGAAACCTGAGTTTGGTAAAGACTGCTTTCTGGCTGACAATGCCACCATAACAGGAGATGTGATAACAGGCGATCAGTGCAGCATCTGGTTTAATGCCGTTATCAGGGGTGATGTACATTATATCCGAATGGGAAATAAGGTAAATGTGCAGGATGGGGCGGTGATTCATGCCACCTATAAGAAGGCACCCACAAATATCGGAAACAATGTTTCCATAGCGCATAATGCCATTGTTCACGGGTGCACTATTCATGACAATGTGCTCATTGGAATGGGTGCGATAGTTATGGATGATGCGGTGGTGGAAAGTAATTCGGTGATTGCCGCAGGAGCAGTGGTAAAAAAAGGCACTCGTGTGGAATCAGGAAGTGTATATGCAGGCATACCTGCGAAGAAAGTAAAAACGATTGATGAAGAGTTGCTGGAGGGTGAGGTAAATCGAATTGCAGATGCCTACATCATGTATTCGGGCTGGTATAAATAGAAAACTTAATAATCAAAAAAAGCCGGCAATTCAGCCGGCTTTTTTTAATATATAAGAATTAAATCTTAGTCAAGGTTCATATTACCCGGTTGGGGTTGAGTAGCATCAACCGGCTCAACACTATCAGGAGTTACCACATCTTCAATACCCAGTTTCTTTTTTACCAGCGGCATGATGTCTTCTCCTTTGTCAGCTACAAATACAACTGCTCCGCTTGAAGTATCAAGTATATAGGTGAAGCCATTTTCTTCCGCAACTTCATCAATGGCATCCTGCGCTCTTTGAAGGATAGGTTCAAGCAATTCCTGCTCTTTCTGTGCAAGATCTTCTTGTGCTCCTTCCCTGTACTTCATTATTCGCTCCTGCATTTCCATGAGTTCCTGCTGCTTGGTTTCCCTCATCAGTTTTGGCATAGCTTCTTGTTTTGCCATAAACTCTTCATACTTGGTATTGAACTCTTTTTCGTACTGTTCCAGGTCCTTTTGTAATGATTTTGCATACTGTTCAAGTACAAGCTGTGCAGAATCCCTGCCTGGCATCATTTGAAGTAATTTTGCTGTGCTGATGTGTCCTATTTTCTGATTCTGTGCAAAAGTCAATCCTGCAGAAGACAAGATCAACACGGCTATCAGTAATCCCTTTGAGATGAATTTCATTTTATTGGTTTTTGATTTTATATTCAAACAGAATGTAGCTGTTATTTAAATCACTAAAGCTGCAAAAGTATGAATTATGCTTCAGCTTGACAACGCAACACTCATAAAAATTGTTAATCCTCTTCAGCTTTAAGGCCTCCGGGGCGATATCCCATCTTACGAAGCACTCTGTCGCTGATATCATATCGGGGATTGGTATAAAGCATGGTCAGTGAACCTGATTTATCAAAGATAATTGCATAGTTTTCTGATTCAGCAATATCTTTAACTGCGTCATACACGCGATCCTGTATAGGAGCAATAAGCTCCTGGCGTTTTTTAAACAGATCTCCGTTTTGTCCGAAGCGTTTTTTCTGTAATTCTTTCGCTTCCTGTTCCAGTTGAATGATCTCTTCTTCCCGTTTTTTCTTCATGTCGGCGGGAAGCAGTACAGCTTCAGACTGGTATTCTTTATAAAGTTTGTCAATTTTGGCAAATTTTGCTTCTATTTCTTTCTGCCACTGAACGGATAGTTCATCCAGCTTATCCTGTGCTACCTGATACTCCGGGATATTTTCCAGTATATAATCGGTATCCACATAGGCGAACTTCTGCGCGAAGGCAAAAGTAGAAAACGCTAGTAAAATGGCAGTGATGGCTAATTTTTTCATGATCATCCTCCAATTAGTTTATTATTCGATTGAATTATTTATAGAGAAATGGATTTGACTTCCTCCTGCACCTGGTGCCCCTGGTATCGGATCGAATCCGTAACCCCAGTCGAGGCCAAGCAGTCCGAACATCGGCAGGCGTATCCTGACCCCGAATCCGGCAGAACGCTTCACGTCAAACGGATCGAAATCTTTAAATCTCAGCCAGGT
>JBEPXQ010000378.1:0-2939 GCA_041641835.1 Bacteroidales bacterium | reverse complement strand
GGCACAATATTGGATAAAACCTGAACTTTAAATATAATCATGATCTATGACAGAATTTGCCATTGAAACCAGGCATCTTAGTTATGCATACGGGAAGAAAAAAAAGGTTGTGAAAGACCTGGATATCCGTGTAGAAAGAGGGAAGATTTATTCTTTTCTGGGCCCGAACGGGGCCGGTAAAAGTACCACCATTAAGCTGTTGCTGGGGCTGCTAAGGGCCGGACAGGGGAATATTAAATTGCTGGGATTTGATAACAGCGACCGAATGGCGATCAATAAGCGCATTGGCGTTCTGGTTGAATCACCAGGCCTGTATGAGCATCTGAGCGGGTATTCAAACCTGAAAATACAGGCTGATATCCGTGGTGTGGATGAAGCGCGTGTTAAGGAGGTGATTAGGCAGGTAAATATGCAGGAAGCTGCTCATGCGAAAGTGAAAACCTATTCTACCGGAATGAAACAGCGGATCGGTTTGGCAATAGCCATGCTGCAAAAACCCGACCTGCTCATTCTGGATGAGCCTACCAACGGGTTAGACCCAAAAGGGATACGCGAGATCCGTAATTTGTTGATTGAACTTAACAGGGAATTGGGGATCACGATCTTTCTTTCCACTCATTTATTGAGTGAGGCAGAAAGGGTGAGTCACCGCATCGGAATTATTCAAAGGGGTGAACTCTTGTTTCAGGGAAGTAGAAAAGAGTTGCAGGCCCTGAAGTCGTCATCTGTAAGAGCTATGTTCAACACCAGTGATAATACGAAAGCCTCGGAGCTGCTGTCTAACGGCAGGCTGGTGGAAACTAATGAAGATGGTCTTCTGCTGGTAGAATGCAATGATGAAAAGGAAGTTGCTGAACTAAACCGGCAACTGGTGGAAAACGGCTTTGATGTGTATCACGCCAGCGTTTACCAGGCGGATCTGGAAGAAATGTTTTTAAACCTGACAAATGAAGAGAATCATGAGAAATAGTTTGCTGATTAACGAGTTTAGAAAGATAAAATCCACACCAGCGTTCTGGATCAGTATCCTGGGGCCATTTTTGCTGGCCGGGCTGGTGTTTATGATTTATCTGTTCGCAGGTGATAAGCTGATTCGTGGCGATATGAACCCCTATGACAAATTTCTGGCGCAGGGCTGGAGTAATTCAGCCTTTTTTCTCATTCCCCTGTTTGTTGTCCTGCTAAACAGTCTTATTCTGAATGTAGAGCACTCTAATGGCGGATGGAAAGTGTTGCTTACTTCTCCCGTTTCAAGGCTTAACATTTATCTTTCAAAATGGGCTGTAATAAATATCCTGAACCTTTTCACGCATTTTTTCTATGCACTGGTTCTGCTTGGCTTTGTTTATTTACTTTCTGTCATAAGTCCTGATCTTGGATTTAAAGATCATGAACCTGACCTGACCAGTTTTTTCTGGTGGACAACGAAGATATTTATTGGCACTTTAGCCTTAAGCACTCTGCAATATGAGCTGTCATTGTGGATCAAAAATTCCTTCAAAACAATAGGTATAGGAATTATGGCTATGATCGCGGGGCTTATTTTAATGCAGTGGGAGCATGTGGAATATTACCCGTATGCTTTTCCTGGGTTATCTTTTGGAAAATTTGACTATCAGAATATGGAGCTGTTCCTTCATGAATACCTTAGCCTTGCCTATACAGGCGTGTTTTTAATTATCGGCTGGTTTTTATGGCGCAACAAACAATTCCGCTGATAATTCAGCGTTGATACTAAACCCAAACCTAAAACAATTGTATCATGAGTGCACTGGAAGATCTGCCGAATATAGGCAAGGTGCTTGCAAGTGAACTGCGGAGTGCGTTAATACCTGATCCTGAAGCCCTGAGAAGTATCGGTACTGAGAAAACCTTTATCCGCTTAAATTGTCTGGATAAAAACTCATGCCTTTCCAAGCTTTACGCCATAGAAGGTGCTGTACAGGGTATTCGCTGGCATAAAATTGAGGCTTTGCGCAAGCAGGAACTAAAGATGTTTTATTATCACCTGAAGCGGTGAGAATCTTAGGAGCAGAAGTCATTTTCTGCAAAAAAAGCCACGGGTTACTTTTCCTGAATTAAGTTTACCCGTGGCTTGCTATATCGCATCATGCATCAATTCAATGCTGCATGGAAACTGTGACCTTGTTACACATTATAGCGCAGCAGTTTGTATATATCCTTGTAGCCTGCGGAAACGTAAACAAGCTCAAAATAAATAATGCCCACATTATCAGAATAATATTTGTGAGTGGTAAGTGGCTGGGAAATGTCGGGTGAAGTCAAATTGCTGTAAACATGATAGCGGCTATCCAGTACATCATTGAATGTTCCGGAAGGTACTGTAACAGGATTAGTTTCTTTTTTCATTATAACATACAACCGATATAAAGTATCAGTGCCATTTGCATGCATTTCCATTCGTTCAGCTATGGTGTCATTTATCAGATTATGACCGAAGTGAATCATACCATAATTGTCGATTATACAGGATGCTGAATCCCGGAGGTAATAATCGGCCATCCATTTTTTATAAACTCCATTCTGAAGTTTAAACTTGTTATGTTTATAGAAGAGCTCACCATTGATGGTGGTATCTTTTACAATCACCACGCAGTCCTGCCCGGTCTGTCCAGTGGGGTTACCGGAAGCATCTACACCTTCACTCTGGTAAACCCAGTAATTACCAACTTGCATCGGGTAATAATTGACTGCAGTTTGCTCGTTGTTTTGATCATCGTTGTTTTCATCATCTTTTTCACAGGCTGCCAGAAGAATGACAGGCAAGAGGACAAATAAGAAATAATTTTTCATAAGGCTTTTAATTTTGGGATTAGTGAAAAGCGTAATGATGTCCAATAGGCAGTTCGGGTTGTTTTGGATTTATTAACGCCCAAAATGTGATAGTATTGTGAAAAAAGATTATAAGGTAGGAATTT
>JBEPXQ010000377.1:0-2941 GCA_041641835.1 Bacteroidales bacterium | reverse complement strand
AGGCTATAGAGCAAATCCGGGAAAACGAGCTGGACTGAAGCCCCCGCCACTAAAATTCTTAAAAGGAGCTTAATAGGCTCTTTCGTTTCTGCCTTCGATATAATTAATAAAAGACTTGTTTACTACCTTGTTACCACCCGAAGTGGGATAATTGCCAGTGAAATACCAGTCACCATTATCATTGGGGCAGGCATCATGTAAATCTTCTATACTTTGATATATCACCTGCACTTTAGCCTTGATATTGGCCGGTGTAAGAATTTCAGCAATCTTATCTGAAATCTGCTCAGGAGTAAACGGCTTGTAGATGTCTTTCACATGGTTTACAACCTCATCTTTTTCAGCATTTTCCTGGCTTTTGCATTTACGGTAAACCTCATGGATAACATGATGCAGGTTTTTCTCCTTCAGCAGAGCGATTGCTGCACGGAAAGCAGCAAAATCATTAAGCTTAGCCATATCAATACCGTAACAGTCAGGGTAACGAATTTGCGGTGCTGATGAGGCAACAATTATCTGTTGAGGATTCAGGCGGTCGAGTATACGCAGAATGCTTTGCTTTAGGGTAGTACCTCTCACAATGGAATCATCCACCACCACCAGGGTATCATCATTTTTCACCACACCGTAGGTAACATCATATACATGGGCCACCATATCTTCGCGCTGTGTATCCTGGGTGATGAAAGTACGCATTTTGGCATCCTTCACCGCAACCTGCTCCACACGTGGCCTCATTGCCATTATCTTCTCCAGCTCTTCCTCTGCGGCTTTGCTCTGCAGGGCTTTAATTTTTTCAATTTTTATCTTATCACAGAAGTTGTGCAGTTCTTCCACCAGCCCGGTAAATGCCACTGAGGCAGTATTAGGAATATAGGAAAACACGGTATCATCCAGGTTATGGTTGATTGATTTCAGTATAGGTTCTGCCAGTGCTTTTCCCAGTTTTTTACGCTCGCGGTAAATATCCCTGTCGGTGCCCCGTGAAAAATAAATCCGCTCAAAGGAGCAGGATCTTCTTTCACGCGGCTCCTGGAATTTTTCATATACCACATCTCCGTTTTGCTTAACCACCAGAGCATAGCCGGGTTCAACTTCCCTGATCCTTTCCGCCGGAACATTGAAAGCGGTCTGGATAACCGGGCGCTCGGAAGTGGCTACCACCACCTCATCATCCTGGTAGAAAAAGGCCGGACGGATACCGGAGGGGTCGCGCATCACGAATGAATCGCCATGCCCGATCATCCCGGAGATGGTATATCCGCCATCCCAGTGTTTGGCGGCGCGGGTGATCACCTTATGCGTATCGATATGCTTGGCTATGAGCCCGGAAATCTCCTTTTTTGAATACCCTTCTGATTTAAACTTCTGATAAAGATTCTCATTTTCCCGATCAAGAAAATGTCCTATTTTTTCAAGTATAGTAATAGTATCCGTGGTTTCTATGGGATGCTGCCCCACATTCACCAGGTTATCAAACAGCTCATTAACATTTGTAAGATTAAAGTTACCTGCCAGCACCAGGTTTCGGGTCATCCAGTTGTTATACCTGATGAAAGGATGAACATTACTGATGTCGTTTTTGCCGAAGGTGCCATATCTGAGATGCCCCAGAAATACTTCGCCGGTGTATGGTACATTATGCTTAAGCCAGTCGATATCGCGCAGTCGCCCGCTGCTTCCCCTGGTAAGTTCGTTGATTTCAGAAAAAATGTTCCCGAAAATATCCTTGATGGGATTAACATCATTGGAGCGATAGCGGTCGATGTATTTTCTTCCCGGCTCGATGCCCAGCTTCACGCTGGCCATTCCGGCGCCGTCCTGCCCCCTGTTGTGCTGCTTTTCCATCAACAGATACAGCTTATTAAGCCCGTAGGTGCTGGTTCCGTATTTGGAAAGATAATATTCTTGTGGCCTCAGCAACCTGAGAAAAGCTATACCACACTCGTGTTTAATTGCATCACTCATAAAAAACCACCTGCTTTAAAGCTGCAAAAATAGTCTTTTTTACTTATGTATGATTTTCCAGGTGGAAGTCTTCTGATTTGTTTGAAGCCGTGCCAGGTATATGCCGGGTTTCAGCTCACAAGCAGCAGCATCAAGATGATAGGTGTAATCACCTCTTTGCAGCAACTGATTTTCAATTATCACAGCCACAGCTTTTCCCGTCATATCATATACCTGGAGAGATACCTGGCTTTGATCATCCAGCTCAAAAGAAAAGTAGGTTGTTTCATCAAAGGGATTCGGGTAGCTGGTGAAGTAATTATTCATCATTTCCTGCTGGTTGTCGTTACCCAGGTTCACAGGGTCCACGATAGCTGTCCAGAGGCTGAGCTTCTGCTGGTTCAGTCTTGTCCAGATGGGCCTTACAATATTATTATGGGCTACAACATTCGTATAATCCCCGAAAAAAACCGTTGCATAAGGATAGAAAGGACTTTCACTGATCCTGAAGTTGGTGAAGGTGTGTCCGCCATCTTTGGAAATGGCCATATACACATCCGTGTGCCGGTCGTTATGGTTTCGCCGGTCGTAAAAAACAAAATAAATATAGCCTGTTACCTGGTCCACGGTCATCCAGGTGAAAAACTGCTGTTTGCCCGGTGGATCATCATTTACCCGCACAGGATTGCTCCATGTATTTCCACCGTCTTCAGAGCGGGCCAGCCATACATCCGTATCATCAGGGCCATTACGTTGGTCGGTCCAGTTGATGTAGATATTTCCTTGATAAGGCCCTCCTGATCGGTCGCAGGCTGTAACCGGCAAACCATTGCAGCGGAAAATCCCGGGGATGCTAAAGTTCCAGCCCCCGGGCATATCGCTCACGAAAATATCGTGCGCCAGCCAGGTCTTTCCCGAGTCCAGTGAGCGGTCGAAAACAATCCCTTCGGGGCCGGCCCAGGAAACGTAAACCTCTCCATTGGGGCCAACTGCC
>JBEPXQ010000376.1:0-2942 GCA_041641835.1 Bacteroidales bacterium | reverse complement strand
GATAAGGAATTTGTCGCTAAAGCTGTATTCTTCTGTAAAATGAAGGAGCAAAATTCCAACGTAGGAAATGGGAGGACCGGGGATAACCGGCAGTATGCAGCCTATCAGGCCGATGAGCATCAAAAAAGCCCCAATGATGATTAAAGCTATATCCATTATTCAGGATTTTATTTACTGATAAACTTATGTTTCGTCATCAGAAATATAAGGATAGCAAATATAGCAAGCTTTTATCAGCCCCCGAAGGTTTTTTCGATAGTTTTTAAAGGATATAGCTCCGGGTGTTCCTTCAGCCACGTCCTAAAGCGATTGGGAGAGGGGTAATTATCTTCCTTAAATTCCAGATAGCTTTCATCCACATCGGCTTTGTTCCACACGAAATGCGAAAAGGCATAAAGCTGCCAGCCAAGGCCGTGCTCTACCGCTATCTGGTCCACATCGGCTTCAAAAGCTTTTCTGTAGCTGTCACTCAAAACATAAGCTATGCCGTTTCCGATGATCCTGACCATGGACTTTTGCATATAGTCCACCACATGGCCAAGCTCATGACCTATAAGCCCTATACGGGCATTAAACGGCACATCATCATAGTTTATCCCGTCTTTGGTTTTGATATGATTATTGATGAATATGCGATAAATGCGGTTTTGCTTTGATGCAATTATTGCATCCGCACCGGGGCGGCAGGCCATGGTGGTTTTTAGTTTCTTCGGCATGAACAGGATATGAACATCTTTTAGTTCGGGAAAATAGGACAGGGCAATGAGGATTTCAACCTCATACTGCTCGGGGATAAGCTTATTTGCTCCAAATTTTTCACGCAGCGAATCCACTTCATTTTCATAATCAGCTTTTTTGAAATACTTGCTCACCTGTTTCGCATCCACGCTGGCCGCGGAAACAGAAAAAAGAATTATCGTTATGAATATTGTTAGTTTGCGCAAAATATAACCTCGTTGTGCAAAATTAGTTAATCATTAGTAGATATCAAAATTGATACCGTAGTCGGTGTAAATTAATCCATTCTAAACAGGGTGACAGCTGTTATATCTCCAGATTTGACATTTCTTCAGTGGATTCGAATTCATATTTCGGATATTCATATACCGGCATTCTGAATTCGGTTTCACCAATAGAGTAGCCATATACATCGTTGTATTCCGAAAGGTCTTCACCCATCTCCTTCATTTGCTGAAGGTAGTTAACCATAGATTTGGATTCAACAATAACAATACGGCCAATTTTGTTGATAATGGGGCTGTGCCTTCTGGTGGCGTCGTGATCAAATTCAAGTATCCTCCTGCCGTCAAATGTTATGCCAATGGTTCTGAACGTATTGCTTTTTCCAACTCCCGGCAGGTTGATCACATTTCTGTCGGTTGCCAGGAACGGGAGCTTATGCTGCTTTCTGAGTTTATCAATGTTTTCTGTCATTTTTTCGGCATTCTCCGGGAACCGGTGGATGGTTTCATATTCTTCAGACGGGATTTCACCCAGCACTTTTTCCTCAATGCGTTCCTGTATGGAGCGGGCATTGGTGGCAAAATTGTGAGAATTTTCCATATAACCTTTCACAGTGAAAGTGTAATAGGTGAGCACCCCGATATCATTCAGTATTCTCCGCAGTTTGGCGGTGTGTCCGCGGCGTGAAGCAGCGGCAGTAAATACCTGCTGATTGGTAACTGTCCAGCCGGCGGCACGCATTTTCCTGATACATTCCTTTGCTTCCGGTGTCACTTCCATGGCAGTTTCAAAATGTGTCTGGATAACAAACTGCTTAATGCCAACTTCTGATGCTTTATCTTTGAAATCCTGAAGTATTTCCATAAGCTGGTCGGTGAGGCGTTGTGGCAGATAAACCGGCAGGCGGGTACCCAATCTCACGCGCAGCATTTCAGCTTTCTTTTCACCCTCGGGAAGCTGCAGGTTTTTTTCCCGTTTTCTTTTAGCCATTTCATAAACAGCATTAAGAATTTTGCCCAGTGATTTATCGGAGCTCATCAGAGCATCACCACCTGTGATAAGGATATCTCTGAGCTGAGTGTCCTCCTCAAAATATTTCAGCAAACGCTGCAGCTTCTCCGGCCAGGTTTCCTTTGGCTTTAACCTGTCCAGATCGAAATTCAGGTGCCCGCTCTGGAAATCATACATGCGCTGGCAGCTGGTGCAAAGCCCGCCACAGGCGCGGCCCATTGACTCGGGTATCATAATAGCCACTTCGGGATAACGGCGGTGGATGCTGTGCTCGTCGGGTAGTATCCATCCGGCGGCATTGGGTTCGCCGGGCTTTACCTGGTCCTCTTTTTCCCAGGCCTCGATATGTCCAAATTCGTCTATGAGCTGCTCCGAATAAATAATATAATCGCGGATTGCCTGATCAGAGGCAACATATCCGGCAACAGTTTTTATATTGAGAAGTGAAAGATAATAAGGATTCACAAAGAACGGTATCCCGGCTTCTTTAGCACTCCTTAATACCTGCATGGTTGATTCTGACAGTGAATGCCCGAGCATCTCGTTGATGGTTTCAGGATCGCGGAAGGCAAATCGGAGGTGAAAAATCCTGTCGTTCCACCATTCACGCGCTGTTTTCAGCTTTTCCTCCCTGCTTAGGCCTTCCTTGAAAAAGTATCGCTTATCGTCAATTTCACCTGACTCTATCTTGTCAATAATGATATTGAGTATCCGGTCGCGGTTCTGTCTGCGTATTTCAATAATATCTTCATCCAACCCTGACGGATGACGGTCCATCCATTTGGTCACGGTTTTATGACTGGGTTTGTTTTTTTGCTTTGAAGACTCCATCTGATTGAAGAGCTCAATCATATCAATGAAAAAGCCGGCTTCAGCTCCGCCTTTTCCTGCCTGGTAGGCCAGCCAGAGCAGTGGCGGGATGGTGATCGGGTTGGTCGCCCAGACCATGGCGACGGCCAGCGCGATGT
>JBEPXQ010000375.1:0-2944 GCA_041641835.1 Bacteroidales bacterium | reverse complement strand
GATTATGATCCCGCCACCGAATTGCAAATTCGGAAAAGGAACAGGAGCCGAATTACAAATTCGGCTCAGCGGGGTTTGATTCCGTGTTTCGGATTTCGGATGGCTCCCGACACGGACAACATGTCCGCGCCATCCCGGGGTATATGACTCAATCTTTTTCCTTTCAATCTCCTTCTTTTCAATCTCGTTAATTCAATCTGTTTCATCAATCTTATTCAATGCCAAAAAACCAAAAATCTATGATTTTATAGTTTTTTGAGCATCCACGACCGTAGGTCGGGATCTTTCAATCTCCCCTCAATCTCTTTCAATCCCGTCAGGAACGACAGTATGGTAGCAGGAATATGCGATTGTTCGAACCTTAGTTCCGCAGGAACAGTAGAAGAATGGGGAAGCATGTAACCAGACGCTGTCAGGACCTTCCTGCGGTCGAACGCTGGCAGGTCTTTACCTTTCATTGGTTCGGGAGGTAGAAGCTGAATTGCAAATTCGGCTTAGCGGGAGCTTGTATTTGACCATCCCTGCGATTCGATTACTTAATTCCCTGCTGTTGCCTGAACGAAACGCGGAGGCATGTGTTACTTTATAAGACATGCCGGAAAAGCCGGCTTAACTCAGTTATTAACTATAAAACTAAATATTATGAAATTCAGAAACTTACTGCTCTATTTTATGGCCTTATCATTAGTTGCATTCACCGCTTGTGACGATGATGACGATGATGACGAAACAGGCTCTGTAAGAGTAGAGATTACAGACGCACCTGTGGATGACACTGAAGTGGAAAGTGTATTTGTTACCATTGCCGACATACGTGTTGATGGTGAATCACTTGACGGTTATGATAAAACCACCATTAACCTGATGGCTTATCAGCAAGGTAACACTAAGCTTTTAACTACTTCGGATCTTGAAGCGGATACATACGGGAGTATGACACTCATACTCGACTTTGACGAGAATGACAATGGCACCTCGCCCGGTTGTTACGTGGAAGAAACTGATGGCACACAGCATAAGCTTACCTCCACCTCCAGCGACATTGACGTGCTGGATGGATTTACCATTTCCGGAAACACCCAAACCGATCTGGTTATCGACTTTGACCTGAGAAAAACCATTAAGCGGGAATCAGGAGGTAATGATGATTATGATTTCGTGGCAGAAAGCAATATGTCAACCGCCATTCGCATAGCCGATAAAAACCAGACCGGCGTTATCTCAGGCTCATGCAATGATGCGGTAACAGGCAGCGATCAGGTTATAGTTTATGCTTATCACAAGGGTTATTACGACAGAGCTGTGGAAACCACCGGATCAGCAGACAGTGATCTTAAATTCCACAATGCTGTTAGCAGTGCTGAGGTTGATTCCAATAACGACTATGAACTGCACTTTTTAACCCAGGGTGAATATGAGCTGGTGTTTGCCACCTATCAACGAGATCCTTCAACCGGCCAGCTTGAGCTTACCGGTACTTTACTGGTTGACACTTCAGTCAACCTTGAATCAGTGATGGTTGATGCCACAGTAACCACCACGGTAAATGTGGATGCCACAGGGATACTTCCGCTGTAAAAAAAATCAGACTATAAAACTATGGCCACCTTCACATTTATGGAGGTGGCTTTTGTTTGCAGCATGTTTCCTCCATGCTTGCCAAATTCCTTATCTTTGAAAACCAAAGCAGACATTATGAGGAAAGAAAATGACTTCATGGGTGAAACCGAATTACCTGATGAGGCATTGTATGGGATACATGCACTGCGCGCGGCGGACAATTTCCCCGACAACAGCAGGTTCAGAATTGCCTGGTATAAGGCTGCAGGCTTAACCAAACTGGCCTGTTATCAAACCTACACCAAATTTCGGTCTGCGGTGAAGGAGAAATATTCTGAAGAAAAAATTCCGCTGCAGCTGATGAGTAAAGCACAAGTGGAAGCACTGGCTCAAGCAGCTGTTGAAGTAGCAGCAGGAAAGCACTTTGAGCATTTTGTCGTGCCGGCAGTTTCCGGTGGAGCAGGTACCAGCATCAATATGAACATCAATGAGATCATCACCAACCGCGCTTTGCAAAAGCTGGGGTATAAACCCGGGGATTACACCCAACTTGACCCCGTGGAGCATGCCAATATTTACCAATCAACAAATGATGTTATTCCCACGGCTTTGAAAGTGGCGGTAACCACTTTGCTTGATCAACTGGAGGAAAGCATTAATGGGCTGCGCGGAAGCATAGAGAAGCTGGAGAGTCAACATCGTAATCATGTGAGAATCGGTTACACGCAAATGCAGGAAGCAGTGCCTACCTCTTTTGGCAAGATGTTTTCCAATTACAGCGAAGCGCTTTCGCGCGATTGGTGGCGGGTGTCTCGTTGCTTCGAGCGCATCAAGGTAGTGAATCTGGGTGGCAGTGCCATAGGTACAGGCATCACTGTGCCGCAGTATTTTCTGATGGAAGTGGTAAATGAGCTGCGAAAACTCACCGGTAAGCCCTTCACGCGCAGCGAAAACATGACGGATGCCACCAGTAACCTGGATGTGCTGGTGGAAGTTCATGCTATATTAAAGTCGCATGCCGTGAACCTGGAGAAAATGACCTCAGACCTGCGCCTGATGAGTTCCGATGTTTCGGGTAGCCGGGATATTGAGCTACCCGAAAGGCAGGCCGGAAGTTCCGTTATGCCGGGTAAAGTAAACCCTGTTATCCCCGAATTTGTGATCAGCAGCGCACATAAAGTTTATGCCAACGACATGCTGGTGAGTAACCTGGCCGGACAGGGCTGCCTGGACCTGAATGCTTACCTGCCGGTTATCGGCAACGCCATGATAGAAAGTCTGGAACTGTTGGTGGCTGCTAACAGCACGTTGAAAAACAATCTGTTTGATGGTTTAAAGGTGAATACTGAAGCAGCACAGGAAAAACTGTATCGCAGCCCGTCGG
>JBEPXQ010000374.1:0-2945 GCA_041641835.1 Bacteroidales bacterium | reverse complement strand
GGATTGAAGAAGATTGATAGAAACAAAGCACAAGAACAAATAATTCGCGAAAATTAGCGAAAGATAAATTAGCGAAATTCGCGGTCGAACAACGAACAACAAAACACCATCGCCTTAAACCATAAACCAACATGCGTAACGATTCCATCATAGAAAAATCCCCCAACTCCATCGAGAGCTCCATTGATGGTGAGGTTGTATTGCTTAACCTCGACAACAACGAGTATTACTCCATGGACGAAGTTGGTTCTGATATCTGGAAAATTCTGGATAAAGCACATACGCTGGATGAAATTATCAGCCGTCTTCAGGAAATATATGATGTTGACAGGGAAACCTGCATGAAAGACAGTCTGAAGTTCCTGAAACAACTGGAAGAAAAGAAGATCATTATTGTCAGAAATTAAAATTCACAAAAAGCTAAGACGTTTCCTGCGTCTTCTGATATTTTTCTGGCCACTGTTATTAGCCAAATTGCTCGTCAGGATTTTTCCGCTTAAAAGATTGCAGTGGATAATAGGCAGACCGGCTAAAGCGGGTTCGAAAGTAAATCAGAATTCACGGAAGCAGCAGATGGCAGAAAAGACTGGGATCAGGATATACCGCTCAGCTCAGAAAATGCCCTGGCGCTCTGTATGCCTGGATCAGGCACTGGCCTTAGCCATTGTTTTACGCCTGGTAAATATCAGATTCCGCTTTCACCTTGGAGTTAAAAAAAGCGACAAGCTGAAAGCCCATGCCTGGGTTACCTCTGGTGGCAGGATCATCATAGGCTGGCATCCCGACGATGAATATACCGAAGTTGGGGTATTTGAAGCCTGGCGAAGGAGAAATGGTGAGTAGTGAGATAGTGAGATGGCGAAATAGTGAGATAGCGAGATGATGAGATAATGAGTCTTTTCCACGATTTGTGCTAAAAAGAATTAACACAACGAAACTTCGCGAAACTCTGTGCTTCAACTCTGTGAAACTTAAAAAGTAACACAAAGTATCACAAAGGACAGCACCAAGTTACACAAAGAAAACTAAGAAAAAAAAGCTTCTTACTCGTAATAAATGACAGAAAACCAGATAAGCAAAATAGTTTTAGATTGTGCCTTCAAAGTACACTCTTCTTTAGGGCCCGGACTTTTGGAAAAGGTTTATCAGGAATGTCTGGCTTATGAAATTGGTAAGTCAGGATTAAAAGTTGAAGTAGAAAAACCCTTGCCGTTGGTTTACGAGGAAATTCACTTCGAATGTGGTTACAGAATTGACCTGCTTATTGAAAACAAAGTAGTGATTGAATTAAAAGTCGTTGAAGCATTTAATGATGTACATATTGCTCAGACGTTAACATATATGCGGCTTTCTGAATGCAAATTAGGCCTTTTACTAAATTTCTATACAAAATCATTAAAGGACGGAATCAAGCGACTGATTTTATAATTAAAACTTTGTGAAACTCAGTGCTTCAACTTTGTGAAACTTAGTGCAACCAAGAAAGTAACCAAATAACACAACGAAACTTCGTGAAACTCTGCGCAACCAAAAAAAGTAGATTGAATGAGATTGAAAGGATTGAAGAAGATTGATAGAAACAAAGCACAAGAACAAAAAATTCGCGAAAATTCGCGAAAGATAAATTAGCGAAATTCGCGGTCAAACAACGAACACAGAACACAGAACAAAGAACACCAAACATGGGCGCATTTACAGTAGTATATAACAAAAATGGAGTTCCTTTAGAAAATGGAGTAAGGGAGCAGTTGCAGAGCACGGCAGCAAAAATCCGTTCTGATCTGCCGGCTTCATTTTATCATCAGGGACCAATCCTCATGATGAGTATGGCGAGCGGCAGGCCCATGATATCCGAGCTGGCGGAAATACGGACATCCGCTGGTAATAAGTTATTGGCTGTGGCCGACCTCAGGATCGATAACTTCAGCGAACTTACTTCCAAATATGATCTGCCGGAAAACATCAGCCAGGTAGAGCTGCTGTTGCATCTTTACAACATAAAAGGAGAGGAGTTCATAAACGAGTTGTATGGTGATTTTGCTTTCGTAATATTTGATACCAACGACAAAAGAGTTCTCGTAGCCCGTGATCATATAGGCATTCGTCCCTGTTTTTATTACGATTCTGATGAGGTTTTCGTTTGCAGCTCCGATCTGGAATTACTGTTTGCCACAGGCCTGGTATCAAAAGAAATTGATAATTCCATGGTGGCTGCATGGTTTTACGGCTCCTTACTCTACCACCCGGAGCAGATGATGTTCCGGTACGTGAAAAGACTTGTGCCTGCACACTTTTTGAAGCTTGATGAAAAAGGAATTCAGACTTCCCCTTATTTTAACTGGGATGATATTTCACCCCTTAAGCTCAGTAGCGATGAGGAGTATAAGAAACTGCTGATGGAAAAGCTTCAGAAGGCAATTAGAAACAGGATAGCTCCTGAGGGTACGCCTGGTACGCACCTTAGCGGGGGCCTCGATTCCTCATCCATTGCCGTTCTGCTAAGCCGTGAGCTTAAAAAGCAGGGCCGCACACCTGAATGCTTCAGTTGGTCGCCCACTCCCGGCGGGAAGGAATACCCCCGCAGCGAATACCCGGCCATCAGGGAAATATGCCGCCATGAAGATATTAGCTGCCACTACACCGACCTTGAAACCAAACATATAAAAGCTGCCATCAGGGATGATATTACACACGAATTGTTTTTCCCTACGGAGGATATTGTCAGGGAAAAGGCAGCGGAACTGGGAGTTGTTCAGATATTCTCCGGCTGGGGGGGTGATGAAGGCATAGCTTTCAACGGACGTGCTTACTTCATGGAGCTGTTCCGGAAAATGAAATTCTATGCCCTGATAAAAGCGACACTTAACAGGGCCGGGGCCTTTAATGAAAACCCCCTGAAGGTATTCTACGGAAGGGTGGTCAGGTTCCTTCCCCCGGTATCATGG
>JBEPXQ010000373.1:0-2953 GCA_041641835.1 Bacteroidales bacterium | reverse complement strand
GTGATGGCACAAGGAAATACCCTCCAATGGCTATGGCTGTGAGTATGTAGTTGAATCCGATATAGCTGTAGCCGGTTTCTGTTATGGGCACCCCAATCAGCAGGTAAAACAAGTATGCGGTGGTAAATCCAAGGATTGACAGGGTGAAGGCAATGCGTGAAAACACCAGCAGCCCAACGGCTATAAGGATGCCACTAAGTAAATTATACTGAAACACGATGGCGCCCAGCGAATAAAAGTAGGTCTTCAGGGCTTTTGCCAGCGGGATGTTATTCCACCATTCATAGATTTCCACCAGCTGCTTTCCACCGATGGCATAAAGATCATTGAGTGAATATATCCAGCGTTCGCTAATGCCCAGCGCATCAAATGAGCGGGTGGCAACCATTACCAGCCACAGCGAAAATACAAAAGGAAGGCTCAGGTTTGGAAGGCTGTATTTCCCCACAACACCTTCAGTTGTAACAGATATGATCAGTGTTAATATGGCTGTGAATATCAACAGCCCGTAGAATTCAGGTCCGGGCGCAAAGTACAGCCCCAGTCCTGTGCCTACCAGAAAGCTGTTAAAGCCGTAATAACCTCTGGCTATCTTGTGTTTGTCGAATCCTATCCACCAGGCCAGAAGATTTGTGAGCAGTACGGATATCAGGCCGGCCAGTCCGGCATAGATATCAAAAAAACTAACAAGCAGTAATATAGCAGCAAAGAAAGAGCTGTCAGAGAAAAATATCTGAGAATAACTGTTGCTGATGCCTTTAAATATAAGCTTTATATCCTGCCTCCACTGCATGGGCTTGCGTATTTATTTCTCTTTTTTCAGATGATCGGGTACCAGTTCCTGTCGTTTGAAAGTATCCAGGTTTTCCGCTTTACGGATAAGGTGGATTTTCTGATCAGGATCAATCATCACCACGTTGGGGCGGTAGGTAATAAACTGCAGCCACTGTGTCATGTTATAGGCCCCGATGCGCCTGATAACCACGGGGTCGCCTTTTTTCAGCAGCGGGAATAGCATGTTTTCCCTTATCACATCAATATTCATACACAGCGGCCCGTAAATTGTTGATTCTTCCATGTGTTCTGAAGTATCCACCCCGGGATGCAGCTCATGCTCATACCAGAATGATGTAAACAGGTTATTCACGCCGATGTCCAGTATGCCAGCCCTGCGGCCAGATGACAGGCGCTTATTTGCTATAACAGTACCCAGGATGTATCCGGCATCATCAATAAGCGACCGGCCTGTCTCTAAAAAGAGTGCCGGTAGTTCATCCGGTTTAATATCAGAGCTGATGAAAGCTGAGGTGATGGCTTCCGCGAAGTCATCCCATGACGGGCATGTATCAGCACCTGAAAGATAAGCGCCCTTCAGGGTATTTTTGGAGGCAAAGCCACCCCCCATATCAATATATTTGATCACGTGATCATATTTCTCCCTTAGCTTCACCGCCAGGTCAGCAAGTTTGGAAGCAGCCACACGGTATGCCTCGGCTGTCATCATATAAGTGCCGATGTGCGTATGCAGCCCGATGAGCTCCATTTTTTTGCCTATCAGGATGCGGTTAAGGGCATCCCAGGCTTCGCCGTTCTCATAGTTAAAGCCAAAGCGGTCCCACATCGGGTAAATTCCGGTATCCATGTTCACACGAATAGCTACCCTGGGTTTCTTTTCTGTTTTGTCGCTCAGGCTGTTCAGCATATAAAGCTCATCAAAATGATCGATGTGGATCAGCGAGTCATTTTCAATTGCGCGCCGCAGGTCGTCTTCTGTTTTATCAGGCCCGTTAAAGATAATTCGGCTTCCTTCCACGCCATTGGCCAGTGCTTTTTCGTATTCAAAGCCTGAAACCACTTCGGCCCAGGAGCCCTCCTGGTGGTAAACCTGGCAAACAGCATCCAGGTAGTTGGTTTTATACGACCAGCTAAACTGCACTTTCGGATAGCGGGTGGAAAAAGCCCGGTAGGCTTCACGATAATTTTCGCGGATGGTTTTTTCAGAAATCACGTAAACCGGGCTGCCGTATTCTTTCATTATCTCTGAAACAGCTACTCCATCAATCTCCGTAATTGGTTTTAGTTTATTCTTCAGGCCATATTTATCCGGCATGCCAGCAGTGATCTTTTTTATAACGGGGCGTTCAAATTTCTGTTTTTCCATGCTTATCAAATTTTAAAGCTCATAACGGGTTGATAATTTTTCAAATTCTGAAATGTCGGTAATCAGATCATAGGAATATCTGATAAACATTTTACCCACATCATACGAAGAATATGGCTCGGGCTTTTGGCCCATGGCCAGTTTTACAAGTGCTTCAGGTATATTCTGTCCTGCACCCACGGCCAGGTAAACCCAGGCCGGGATCCGTGGGTTGATCTCTATTACATAGAGTTTTTTATCCGGGGTGCGGATCAGCTCCAGCTCCATTCCCCCGCGCCATTTGGTCTGCCTGATAATTTTGTCAGTAAGCTCCAGCATATCCGGGGCATCCAGTGTTATCCCGCCCCAGGCCTTTCCTTTATCAGTGATGTATTGCTTGCGCATGGGCACGGCAGCTACAGTGTTTCCATGGCCATCTCCCAGTGCGATCACATTCACCTCCGTGCCGCTCACAAACTGCTGCACGATAACCGGCAGCCCCCATTTGGCACTCAGCTTGCCAAAATATACCTGCGCCTGCATTTCGCTGGAGGCAATATAGGCATCATAATAGCGGCCTTTGATCATCACAGGGTAGCCGTTTTGCTTTATAAATTCGCTCATGCTTTTGTAGTCAGTTACCGCTTCACTGCGTGGAACCAAAACATCGTATTTTTTTCCAAAAGCCGGCAGGTTTGATTTTTGCCTTTCTTCAAACTGTCTGATAGTGGGTAAAAAAGTTTTAATCCCCAGTTTATGGAACAGTTTCTCGGCCTTCATAAAAGAAAACAATTCTGCATCAAAATTCGGGAT
>JBEPXQ010000372.1:0-2962 GCA_041641835.1 Bacteroidales bacterium | reverse complement strand
GAAAAACAGGTGCTTGAGCTTCAGGAGATTGGCCGGGAGAAAAACAGGCTGGTAGAAACGGCTGTCCACGATCTTAGAAATCCGCTATCTGTAATCTATAGTTTTTCTGAAATACTCCAAAGTAACAGCCTTAATGAAAGCGATCGCTTGGAAATGCTGAAGGAGCTGAAAAATGTTACCGGGCGCGCTTTCGAAGTCATCGACAATAAGCTGGTTAATAGATTTGAAGAAAGTGAAAAATCAAATTTGGTCATCACCAAACAGGCTGATTTAATACAGCTGATAGAAGACAGTATCAGCCTGCTGATGCCGGCGGCTGAAGCTGCGGGTATAAAGCTGAAGGCAGAACTACCGGGCTTTCCTGTTCCACTTGATTTTGATGTGTTTAAAATAAATCGTGTACTGAACGATTTTGTTCTAAATGCTATCACGCATTCTTCTTCCGGAGGCGTGGTGCAACTGGCAGTAAAGCTGCTTAATGATCAGATAAAGATCAGTGTACAGGACGAAGGAGCTAAGATTAATGCTGAAGAAGGTGAGCGAATATTGAACCGCGAAAACGGTGGAGCAGCTGTAAGAAGCAGCCTGAATACAGCCAGGCAGGCCGTGGAAGAGCATGGCGGTAGAGCAGGAGTGGATACCTCAACCGGAAAGGGAGCACGATTCTGGTTTTCCCTGCCTCTGGAAAGTAAGCGGTTGCTGTTCTGATCCACAAAAAAAATATGAAGCATAAAAAAAGCTGTCCGTGATAAAGGACAGCTTTTTTATTAGGCACTAAATTCTTATTCCACTTCAAGGTTAACAAACTTATCAATGCTTTCAATAAATTTGATGCCTACCTTCCCGGGTTTATCACAATGTGTATCCCGTGCAACCAGTACTTCGGTGTAGCCTGCCGGCATATCGGGGGATTTGCCGCCGAAATTTTGCCTGTGTAAAAACAGCAGATTTTGAGCTTTTTCCTTCAGGAAGCTGCTCACATCATTTATAGATGGGCGGTTTTCACCACTGCCTCTTGAAAGCTGTGAAAAAACAACTACCGGTACTTCCAGCTCTTTGGCAAGATCGCGAAGCTCATCAATAATGTGTTCGCATTCCTGCTTGCGGCTCTCAGGTTCATGTACGTTGGCAGCCAGCATTTCCAGGTAATCCACAAAAATAATGTCAGGTTTCTTTTCTTCCATCAGCTTGCGGCTTTGCATGCAGACACTTTCCACCGTAGGATTGGCATCATCATTAATATAGATGTTGGCATTGGAAATATTGCTGACCATGGTCTGAGCATGGTCTTTCTCACTGTCGGTAAGCCTGCCTTCGCGTATCCTGTTGAGTGATAGGCCGGTTTCTGTTTCGATCAGACGCTGGATGATTTTGGCAGCAGAACGCTCGGAGCTGAAAATTGCTACCGACCGACGTTGCTTTATGGCCATGTTGTTGACCAAAGAAAGCAAAAACGAGGTTTTACCCATGCCCGGGCGTACCGCGATTGCCGTCAATTCTGATTTTTTGAATCCTGATGTTTTCTGATCTAATTTGTAAAAGCCGGAAGGAATTGCGTCGGCAGGAGAAAAGGTGGTGTTGTGGATGTTGTTTTTAAGTGCCTGGTTCACTATGTCTCTGGATGAGGAGAACGCAAGCACTTGTTTGCGCTCAGTTGCTTCTAACTCCTGTGTCATATCTTTTATGTTTTATTGATTATACTTTCATATCAACGTCCAAATTTAACGAAAATATAATCCGATTTCAATATTCAGTCTTACTGAAATCCGGAAGGTAAAAGCCCTGTCTAAACATAATAGGCAGTAAAACAGCCTTTAAAACGCCTATTTAAACCAAAAAGTTTTTATGTTAAATCTTCTTAAAAGGCCGGGGTGCCTAATGAAATAAACGGCGTAAACAGCCGGCAATTATCTGTTTTGCCTCACAATTTCATAAATAAGAATGCCTGCTGCCACAGAAACATTCAGCGAAGAAATGTTTCCCTTCATTGGCAGTTTAAGATGAACTTGTGCCTTTTCCAGCAGTGCCGGTGATATGCCTTCACCTTCTGATCCCATTACCAGAGCGATGGGCCCGGAAAGGTCGTGATCATAATAAACCTCCTGGGCTTTTTCGCTGGCAGCAGCTATTGTGATTCCGCTGTTGATAAGAAATTCGCAGGTTTTAATCAGGTTGCTGCTGCGGCATACAGGGATGTAATTTAAAGCACCTGCTGAAGTTTTCATCGCATCAGCGTTTATACTGGCAGCACCTCTGCCAGGGATAACCAGAGCATGCACTCCGGCAGCCTCCGCTGTGCGAGTGATGGCCCCGAAGTTACGTATATCAGAAATCTGATCCAGGATCAGAATGAAAGGAGTTTTGCCTGCTTCAAATAAACCCGGCACAATATCTTCAATTTTCTGAAAAGGAACTGGCGACATAAGCCCGATTATTCCCTGGTGATTTTTACCCGTCAGGCGGTTTAGTTTTTCCACCGGTACACTCTGCAGCGGGATTTCCTGCTGGTATAACAACTGCTTTAGCTGGTCCACATTCGACCCTTTCATGCCTTTCCGGATGAATACTTTATCAAAAGCCTGCCCGCTTCGGGCGGCCTCAAGCATAGGATGTATGCCGTAGATCAAATCTTTTTTTGTCATAAATACTATTTATCTCCTCCACACGTCGATTGAAAAAAACCATTCATCCTTATACACAGGCGACCGGTCCAGTGCGAAATCATTATTACTGTATGGATTATTCACTTTGGTGAAGTCCAGCTTAAGCGCGTTGTATTGTGCCGACTCCCCGTAAATCCAGGTTTCATTACTGTTGGAGCGGTAAACCAGTTGGGGCGGCCCAAATACGATATATATCATCCCCCGGTCGGTTTTCCAGCCGGGCTTGTGGGTATGGAACATCAGGTTTGCCTCCTCCACACGTGTATAGTATTTCCTGATCAGGATCCTGGCCCGCTCGG
>JBEPXQ010000371.1:0-2975 GCA_041641835.1 Bacteroidales bacterium | reverse complement strand
GAAGAGGAGTAGTGTTCATTGTTTAGAATTGAAATCAGAGCGAGAATATGAAGGTATTGATAGTAGGACCGGCGCACCCGCTCAGGGGCGGTATAGCAAATTTTACAGAACGCCTGGCTAAGGCTTTTCAGGATGAGGGCGATCAGGTGGATGTCCTGTCTTTTTCTCTTCAATACCCATCGTTTTTATTCCCGGGTAAGACTCAATTTACTGACAAAGCGGCTCCTGATCTGAATATCATAACACGCGTGAATTCTGTTAACCCACTGAACTGGATAAAAAACGGCAGATGGATCCGCAGGCAGAATTACGATATGCTGATATTCATGTACTGGCTGCCATTTATGGCTCCCTGCCAGGGAACCATAGCACGGATTGCGGGTAAAAAAGCGTTCAGGGTGGGGCAGCTGCACAATATGATCCCGCATGAGCCCAAAAAGACCGATAAGCTGTTTTCAAGATATTTTGTGAAGCATATGGATGGCTTTGTGGCCCTTTCAGCTTCAGTACTGGAAGACCTCAACAAATTCAACCGGAATAAACCCCGCGATCTGAACCCACACCCCATTTATGACAGCTTTGGCGATATTACTGACAAAAGGGACGCCAGGGTAAAGCTGAATCTTGACCCGGAAAAACCGGTGATTCTGTTTTTCGGCTTCATAAGAAAATATAAGGGACTCGACCTGCTGCTGAATGCAGTGGCTGATGCACGCATTAAACAGAAAGAGATACAAGTGGTTGTGGCGGGTGAGTTTTATGACGATCCGGTGGAATACACAGATATCATCAAAAAGCACGACCTGGCCGATGTAATCCTGCGCAATGAATTTATAGCCGACAAGGATGTGGCGCTTTATTTTTCCGCCTGTGATATGGTGGTTCAACCCTATCGCACGGCCACCCAGAGCGGGGTAACCCAAATAGCCTTCCATTTTGAAAAACCAATGGTGGTTACTGCTGTGGGCGGGCTACCTGAAATTGTGCCACATGAAAAAGCAGGATTTGTTGTTGATCCTGAACCAAAAGAAATAGCTTCTGCCATCAACAGATTTTATGATGAAAATATGGAAGAAGAAATGACCGCGCATGTTCACCGCGAAAAAGCCAAATATGCCTGGGATAAACTTGTATCCAGAATTAAGAAGCTCCCCGCATCAGCTGCCAAATAATTGCTTTAAAAGGGCAGGTCATCCTCTTTTGCATCCTCCAGTGGCGGAAGATCATCCATACCAGGCATAGCTGAATTATTTGAAGGTGCAGCCATTTGCTCATCAGGGTTATTTGGTGCAACACGATCAACCTTCCACACATCAAGGTTGGTGAAATAGTTCACCCTTCCGTCGCGCTCCCAGCGATTACCTTTAATATTGAAATGTACATTCAGCTCTTCACCCGGCTTGTAAGTATCAATTAAATCACAACGATCCTGGGTTAGCTGGAATTTTATAGTATCGATAAATTCGCGTCCGCCGGTTTCTTCCCGCTTTTCCAGCACGAATTCCCGCTTTTTAAACTTGTCCGAAACCTGGTTGGTATCAAATTTTTCTATCAGTTTTCCCTGTAACTCGTAACTCATAATAATCAACTTCTTAATGATAAATAAAATGTTTCCCGGGAATATCTCCCGGGCGCGATGGCCGGATGTGGATATAAAAATCTCCGGGAGGGCAAAAATAAGCCATTTTCGGCTGCATTTTTTTACTCAACCCGGAGATTTTCTCAACATTTTCGGAACTGTCAGCTAATCATTATTTCATCCTGACAAATTCTACTGAAGAAAAATATTCACTGTGCATTTTGCCGCTGGATTGAAAATCCTTTACTACTATAGAGGCTTTGACATCCTGCTGATTATTGATCTTATTCAGCTTTTCTTCACCCAGTGCTTTTTTAACTTCCTCAACATTCCTAAATTCGAAAAAATCCATTTTCAGTTCATTGCCGTCTATGACAAATTTTTTGTCGAACAGGTCGTTTGCTACAAACGAAAGACTGAAATCAATATCGTTCATTGTAAATCTCCCTGAAACAGTGACTTTGCCCTTCATCTCGAATCCATAAGAATCATTCTTGATATAATTGACGTTGGTTACCTTCATCCCGTTTATCTCATCACCCTTTGCTAACTCACTGATTTTGATGGTGGAGGATTCTATGGTTTTCTTTGTTGCTGACTCATCGGCAGCCTTTTCCTGATCCTCGCCTGCGGTTTCATTGTTCCCTGTGCAGGATGCCAGAAATATTGCCGGCAAGATCATCATGATGTATAAAAGCTTTTTCATATTAAATTATTTTATGTTTAATGAGTGCTAAGATAGAAATAAATTCTTCCAGCCTGTTGGATTTCTTGTCAAAAAAAATCCTTGCCCGTTGTAAAACCCGGTTGTATAAGTGTTCGCTGATTGCTGAATCAGTGGCAGGATTAAGCCAGGAAATTACGATAACCTCAACGCCCACTGGCATTAACACAAATATAACAAACTCTATGTTCCTTGTTGTATAATCGATACAGAAGGTTTGGGTGCCTGTATTCTAAATAAATAAAAATTTAGCTTGACTCGTGTTTTTAAACTACCGTATCTTTGACCAACCGTTCAGTCAAAAATAAGTAATTTAAAATGCCCAGAACAGAAGAACAATATAAGGAGATAAGAGAGAGCAGGAAGACAGAAATCCTGGACACAGCCTTGCGTCTGTTTGCCACAGAAGGCTTCCATCAGACATCAATTTCGAAAATTGCCAGGGAAGCCGGTATTTCTAAAGGATTGCTCTATAATTATTTTGAAAGCAAGGAAGACCTGCTGCTTAAGGTAGTGGAAAATGCCTCCGCTGATGTTTATAAATACTTTGATCCGAATCATGATGGTGTGCTAGAGCAGTCTGAAATGAAATATTTCATCCAGAATGTTTTCCGGGTAATCAAGGAAAACTACGATTTTTGGAGGTTATACCTGAGCCTGGCGTTCAGCCCA
>JBEPXQ010000370.1:0-2982 GCA_041641835.1 Bacteroidales bacterium | reverse complement strand
AGCTTGCAATTTTGATGGCACTTTTCCAGGATCAACGGCAATCACCTCACTGTATGAGAATATACCATCAAAGTCAGTTTGCTTCAGTCGGAAGTAAATTGTTTTATCTGAAAGGTCATGATCTTTCACCTTGTATTCCCTGACTTGATTGGAATTTCCTGCGCCTTTAACCATAGTTACTACCTGCCAGTTTTCCATATTTGCCGAGCGTTCAAGAGTAAAATAATCGTTGTTTTCCTCAGTGGCAGTGGCCCATGAGATAAGAATATGTTCGGGATTCTGCCTTGCTTCAAAAGATAGCAGGCTCACTGGTAGTGGCGATCCACTGCTGTATATCTCGTTCCAGTTAGCATTAGTTGTGCCATCTTCAAAATTTGATACTCTTTCATAGGTGTACAAATCATCCCAGGTCCATGGATTTGTACTTATTCCGGTTTCATTAAATTCATCTATTACGCCGGCTTTAGTGCCCGAGTAATAGATATCTATACCATCATCATCGCCATTGAAAAAAAACGAGGAATTAGCATAATCTGCATCGAAGCCATATTCATTGTTAAACGCCGTGTTGTCCTGTGTAATCACAATATAGTTGTCAGACGCAATCGTTCCTGACAATGCTACCTGAGCAGTGGAACTTCCCGGATTAGAGTTATAATATCTTACTGAAACATCGGTTAAGTTAACAGTAGTTGAAGATTGGTTATAAATTTCCACGAATCCATTACTGCCTCCGTTTTGAGCACCATCACCACACACTTCTGTTATAATAAGGTCACCGTAGGATGGAGATATTTGTGCCGGTGTTGGATTTGTTGTGGTATTACTTGTTGGAACCGTGCCATCAGTTTTATAGTCAATATTTGAACCTGAATTCGTGTATGGCCAGATTTTAAAATAATAAGTCGTGCCGCCATACAGATGAGTAAAGGAATATCCTTCCACACCATATGACACTTTAACCAGTCCATCACCGTCGGACAGATCATGGTCTTCCGGGGAATCTGTACCGTCAACAGGATCAGTAAAGCTGTTACTTTCATTAAATTTTATCAGATAGGCAGAAGGTGTCTGCGTTCCAGTTGCATCGTTCCAGCTTGCAGTAGCTTTGTCAAACGCGTTGGCGCTTACACTAAATGAACTTACATGATCTGAGGGCTCAGGTTCTGTAGTACTACTTATGCCAATAATTCTGATATTATCAAAGGCTGCTTCTTCAGCTCCTGAATTGAGGTCAACTGAGATCCTTACGTCCAGCAGCGTTCCAGTACCTGTAATATTCCAGCTATAGTCAGCAAAAGTACCATTAAGTGCTGTGCCTTCACCAACCCCATCACCATCAGTATCTTCTTTGAACTGGCTATTGGTCCCTGAGCTGATATCTGCTTCAAATCTGCCTATTTCCACCCAGTTTCCATTATCAATACTAACTTCCACCCAGATTGCATCACCTGATGCATCAATGCCCAGGTTTGTACCTGAAGCAAACTGAGCCTTGAAGTCAAGATCAGTGTAGCCTGCAATATCTATATCCTCAATAAGCACCTGTCCGAGAGATGTACCTAATATACCATCTATATCTTCTGCAGCAATAAAATAAGAGCCATCGTAGCCACTATATGTATAATTATTCTGAGCAGGAGCGTGAGTAATATCTGTCCTGTCAAAAAAATCTTCTCCTGAGCCTCCGTTACCTTTCGGAAAGCTGTAACCACTTGTTGATTCAAAGGATTCAGAGAAAAAAACAGCCGGTTGAGCTTTAATGCTCCCGCAGAGTAGAAAACCAATAACCAGAAGCGCAAGAGTAAAGCCTGACAAGAGATTATTTGAAGATGATTGGGGGTAGATTTTTTTCATAGCTTAAGAGTTTGGTGGTTAGCTTGTTAAATATAACACTAAAGTATAAAAAATTTTCACAGCTTAGCGCAATAATTTCCGTAATTAACTGAAAACTAACATATGATGAGCTGGTTTAATGGTGGGATATTTACCAGTAACGTTAGTATATGTAAAAGCAGAACCAAACGCCCTGCTGCTTATCTGATCCATCTATTGTAACATGTAGCGTTATAATTATAGGTGCGATGAAAATTCCCTACTATAGGTAGAAAATCATTTCCATTATAATCCGGAAATAAAACACAGATTTTATTCCAACAACAAACAAAGCTCAGAAAAAATGGTTACAATTGTATCATGTTACATTTTAACTACCACCTCCATTCTTCCTTCAGCGACGGGCAGGCCCCATTGTGGCAGATGCTCCAGAAAGCAGCAGAAGCAGGGATTAAATATGTTGCTGCTACCGATCATGGGCCACTTCCCTTCCAGAATGAGTGGAGCATAAAGCAGTCGCATCGCAAGGATTATATAACCATGATAGATGAACAAAGGGATTATCTTCCGGATACTACTATCTTCAGAGGTCTTGAGCTGGAATATATCCCCGGTACATCAGTAGCTTTTAATAAGCTGAAGGAGTTATGGCAACTGGACTTTTTGCTGGGAAGTGTTCACCTGGTAAAGCATGCTGAGAGTGGCAAATTATGGTTTATTGACGGGCCGTCTAAAAATTATGACCTGGGGCTGGATAAGATTTTTAAGCAGGACATTAAAGGGGGGGTGAAAGCCTATTTTGATCAGATAAATGACATGATGCGTACACAAAAACCCGATGTGGTGGCGCATATCGATAAGATACGAATGAATAACAATGGTCGCTTCTTTAAGCCTTCAGATGACTGGTACAGGAAACTGCTGGAAGAAAGCCTGGCCGTGGCCAAAAACCAGGGCTGCATACTTGAAGTAAATCCAAGAGGATTCTACAAGCAGAAAACCAGTGATCTATTCCCTTCCGATTATGGGCTGGAAATAATCCATAACATGGATATCCCGGTTACGATAAACACAGATGCTCACGAAATTGATGAGCTGACACTGGGGCAGGATGAGGCGGTGAAAAGACTGCAAAAAGCAGGAATT
>JBEPXQ010000369.1:0-2984 GCA_041641835.1 Bacteroidales bacterium | reverse complement strand
TCTCTTCAGGAATCGTGGATAACCTTTTTCAACCGGCACTGGCTACCGGACGCCTTGCCGCCAGAGATGCCGCTGAGGTGGAGATATATCTTAATAAAGTGAAAGATTATGATGCCGCCAGGATGAACCCTGATGTATGGCAAAAGCGTGTTCTTCATTTTGCCGGCGGGGGAAGTATTGCGGAGCAGAATATGATCAAGAGTTTTTTGAAATCATATGGCCTCATAGCTGAAGATACACTCCTGGGTGCTGACATTCATACCTTTTACAAAACCACCAGTGATCCCATACAGATCAATAAAGTTGATGAAATCAGAAAATACATTAACCAGGGTGTCCTGATGATGACTTTTTTCGGCCATGCAGCAGGAGTTGGTTTTGATATTAGTATAGATGACCCGGCAACCTATAATAATCAGGGAAAATACCCCTTTCTTCTGGCTAATTCCTGTTTTGCGGGAGATTTATTTCTTATTTCCAAAACATCTGCTGAGCGATGGGTCATTGTTCAGGATCGCGGGGTAATCGGATACCTGGCTTCCATATCACCGGCCATTCCTTCCTCCCTGAACATATATTCCACCTGGTTTTATAAAAACCTCAGTGCCAACAACTATGGCAAGCCATTGGGTAAGCTTGTAAAGGAAACCATTGAAGACATACAGATGAACAGTTTCACGCGTAAGGAGATTTGTTTAGCTATGACCCTGCACGGCGACCCCGCAGTTTCTCTCTATAATTTCGACCAGCCAGATTACGAAGTACAATCCTCCGGGATTTCCTTTGAACCTGCTGTTATCTCAACCGATCGTGATACTTTCCGGGTAAATATTGAAATCAGTAATAAGGGCCGGGCTGTAACAGACAGCATATTCGTGGAAGTAAAGCGCAATTTGCCTGGCAATGGAGGCAGCAATTCGATTTTAAAGCGTATCGCCTGTCCAATGTTTCGGGATACAATCATGGTAAAGTTTCCTGTAAATGGCGCAGAAAGTGTAGGCCTTAACAAAATTGAAGTAATTGTAGATTCTTATAATGGCATAGCGGAAACATCAGAAAATAACAATGCGGCCTCGGTGGAATTTGATATAAAATCAGCGAATATCATCCCCGTTTATCCTCAGAATTTTGCCATTGTTCCGGGACCGCAGGTAACGCTTAAAGCCTCTACCAGCGATCCATTTATTTCGACAAAGGAATTTATTTTCCAGATAGACACCACAAATGAATTTAATAGTCCCCTGTTGCTTTCTGAAAAGATAAGTTCTGCAGGCGGTGTGGTAGAATGGACACCGGCTATGACTTACCATGATAGTACGGTATATTACTGGCGTGTTAGCGTGGATTCAGTTTATAGCGGCACTTTCGACTGGCGCGTTAGCTCCTTTAGATACATCAGCGGACAGACCGGCTGGGCACAGGCACATTTCCCGCAATTTGAAAATAACAACTACCGCTTTGTGGATCCTGATCTTAATGCACGGAAATTTCGCTTTGTGAATGTTACCAATGAAATAACTGTTCAAACCGGTGTTTATCCTAATATCATATGGAGCAATATTTCATTCAGGATAAATAATGACATCAGAAGAAAGTGGACATGTTTAAATCAATACCCAGATTTTATTGGAGTTCATATTATAGTTTTTGATACAATCAGCGGTGAACCGTATTTGAGCAAACTAAGTCAGGTACAGGCCAACGGCCTTGGCCAGTTTAACAATGTCCACTGCGAAAACAACGATCTGCCTACCATTGAATATTTTACAACCAGCACCGTAGGCTGGAACAATCTTTACCAGGCACCACGCAGCTGGTGGTATGATCAGATAGTTCATTTTCTTGATTCGCTGCCCACTGGAAGCCCCGTTATAATTTACAGCATGCAAAATCATAATGCAGAAAATTATACTAACCAGATGTACCAGGCATTTGAAAGCATCGGCAGTGCCTTTATCCGCACCATTGACAATGATCAGCCTTACGCCGTTTTCGGCAGAAAAGGTGATCCAATAGGAAGTGCCAATGAGGTGGTAGGACTGGGACCGCAAGAAAAGATCGTATTGAAAGACAGCATCACATCCCGCTGGAAGGAAGGATTTGTAAAAAGTCCTGTGATCGGTCCTGCACAAAAGTGGCATTCACTGCACTGGGATTTTGAATATAGTGATGCTACTCCCGTTGATTATGTCTCCCTTGATGTAATCGGATACAAAACCGATGGGACTATCGATACTGTTATTTCACAGCTCCCTCCTGATTCACTGGATATCCATAAGCTGGACAATATTGTTCCTGCAGGAGATTACCCCAGGATACAGTTGGTGATGAACACACGTGATGATGCCTTCAACACACCTGCACAGCTGAAGGAATGGCAGGTGCTGTATGCGGGCATACCTGAAACCGCCATTAATCAGAAAAAGCATTTCACTTTTTACAGTGACACGGTGATGCAGGGTGATACCATCAGAATGGCCATAGCTACTGAAAATATCAGTAATTATGATATGGACAGCCTGAAAGTAAGATACCGCCTTATTGATCATCAGCGCAATTCAACCATCATAAAAGAAACAAAGCTAAAACCTCATCCTGCCGGTGATGTTCTGATTGACAGTATAAAATTTGATACCAGAGACCTACAGGAGCTAAATAACCTGTGGGTGGAATTTAATCCGGATGAGGAGCAGCACGAGCTGACTCATATCAACAATATTGCCGAAATTCCTTTTTATGTGCAGACTGACCGCACTAACCCGTTGCTGGATGTTACTTTTGACGGGATGCACATTATGGATGGAGATATCGTGTCCTCTCGCCCCCACATTATTATCAGCCTTGATGATGAAAACCGTTTCCTGGCACTGGATGATACATCAAACTTCAATATTTTCCTGCAAACCCCTTCTGATCAGGGCTACCGCAAGCTGCATTTTACCAGCCAGGGAGTTGAGCAACTGGTATTCCACCCGGCATCCCTA
>JBEPXQ010000368.1:0-2985 GCA_041641835.1 Bacteroidales bacterium | reverse complement strand
ATGAAACAAAATATTCGATAAGGTTAGATATTACGAGGTTCGTTGTTGATATATTGTATATTGCCATTGGGTCCAGAGTGAAAATTTTCTCCAGTCCTAAAGCAAAACCAACCGGTATCATTACTGCGAAAATAATGATTCCCTGAAGGATTCCAAGTAGGATCAAAAGACCAAATGTACCCCACCAGTAGCCTTTCATCAGTTTGTGCGAGCGGGAAATAGCTTCAAAAATGTCTTTGCGCTCCATAACAATAATGATGAAAGTAAGACTAAGTGCAACTATAGCATAGATACCCGGGAGTACAAGTAAAACAAAACCAATACCTACAATGATTACCAACACGAGACCTGTGAGAATATAAGGTCCTACAAATTTAAGGATAAGGTCTTTGATACCTGAAATGGAAATCCGGCTGCTGTCCTGATCATTATCCAGGTAAAGCCGCAGGTAGCTATAAACAGCAAGAGTAGCAACAAGGGTGGCTATTCCGCTAAACACGCTACTAAAAGAGCTGTATATATTAAACCTGTCAGTGAAATAGCCTGCATCTGTGGAGGCACCAATAGCCATTAAGGCAATAGCAACCAGATACCAGGGGCCTGCAAAATAAAGAATTGCTTTAAATAAATTTTTGAAATTTAACCTGATGAATTCAAAGGTGGCACTAATCGTCTCACCTACATCACGTACTTTCCGCAATGGGATTGCTCTCTTTTGTTCTTCCATGGGTTTGTTTGTTTTTAGTTTTTATGGGATAAAGGATAAAATAATACAATATAAAAGCAACAGAAATCAGGATAATGATCAGGTTAAGGGCCTGCGACTGTTGATAATGCCTGGTAATAAAACTTTCAATGAAAGAGGCCAGAATAAAGAAAGGTATTAATCCGCCTATGAGTATCGCTCCTTCCCTGGCTCCTTTTCGAAAGGACACCAGCCTGCTGAACGTTCCGGGAAATAACAGGCTGTTGCCGAGTAACAGACCGGCGGCACCAGCTATTACAATGGAAAAAATTTCGATGGTACCGTGTAGCCAGATGGTCTGGCTTGCCACACCCAGCAGATCCTGCTGGAAGAAAAAATACTGAAATGTCCCCAGCATTACTCCGTTTTGGAACATCAGAATTATGCTTCCGAAGGTAAAAACAATCCCGGCTATAAACACATAAAAGGATACCTTGATATTGTTCCAGGCAATGGCGAAAAACATCGTCCAGGGGTCCATGGAAGCGTAAACCCCCATAGGGTCACCCTGCTTAATGTTCTCCAGGGTCATATCCACGTACCTGTCGCCCATTATCATACGCACAAAAGTGGCATCGTTATGTGTGGACAGTGCACCTATGATGGCTGAAAATAAAAGGATGAGAAAGCTGTAGAGGATTTTTTTCCGGTGCTTATGGATCATCAACGGATAGGTGTAACGAAAAAAGTTAATTATCCCTTTGCTGTCGCTTTTGCTGCGCTTGTAAAGCGCCTGCTGTGCTTTCATGGCAAGCTGGTTCAGATAACGAGTTGTATTGCTGTCGGGAAAATTGGTGCGGGCGTAGGCCAGATCATCCATTAGTTCCACATATAGCTTTTCAAGCTCCTGTGGATCCTTTTTCTTATGTTTGTTAAGATAGGATTCAAATTCTCTCCAGCGTTTGCTATATTTGTGAGAATAATTAACTTCGTTCATTCAATTTAAACATTATTATTGTGGAAAACATTTCTTTTTCAACAACGCAAAACGTTAACATTCTTTCTAATAAGGCAGGGGTTGGTGATCGTTTCCTTGCCGGTATGACTGATTACTTTTCGTTGCTGGCATTTTTCTTCATAACTTTCCTTTTAGTTAACAGTTCAAATATAGCAAACTTTACACTTATCAATGTCATTTACGGGCTTATTTTTTTCTTTTACTTTTTTGTATCGGAATTGTTCATGGACGGGCAAAGTATTGGAAAAAACACCCAGAATATTAAAGTGATCAGTCAATCAGGGCAGAACGCGAATGTGGGACAGTTGTTTATCAGAAATCTTATAAGGCCGCTGGATCTGGTTTTCGGTATTATATTTATTGCCTTTACGCCGAAAGCACAGCGCATCGGTGACCTTGCTGCCGGCACAGTGGTGGTAAAGATCAAGAATTATGTCACTATGGATCAGATGGCTCATGTGGAGGTGGAGCAGGATTATTCGCCAGTACATCCGCGTATTAAAATCAATAAGTTAAAGCCTTCGGATATTGAGTTGATCAAAAAAGTGCTGGTTCACTCAAAAAGGAATGCCAATTACAGTTTAACCCGAAAAACCTATGATAAAACCAGGGATATTACCGGTATCGAACCCCAAAGCAAACCTGTCATCTTTCTGCAGGAGGTACTAAAGGATTATAACTACTATAATAGTTAAGCGTGGAACTGTAAGCTGATAAAAACAAATGACTGAGAAATACTGAACATGTCAGTTCTCATGGACCATGATGTAATTGACGGTGCACCTATGGTCAGGTTTATCAGTGAGCTTTCAAAAAATATTGAAACCGGGCTAAAGCTAAACGAATGATCACCTGCCCGCAAGCAAACTAATACTTTAGCTCATAAGCCATCACCCGGTTATCAAAGAATGTTGGCACAAGCAGGATGTCCTTATTCTTCATCAGGTGAATATCCGCGGCATTAATTTTTTGTGGGGAAGTATTAAACAGCACCACAGGCTCTTCGCTTTCCCGCTCAAGCATCTGTACCTTACCATGCCAATCGGAAAAGATCATATTACCTTCATGGGATACCTCCAGCCCATCCACCGGTCTTTCCACTTCCAATAACACTTGCTGATTATCCTTATCTCCTATATCAATCTTTATTATAGCATCTCTTGTGCCCAGATAAATCATCTCTTCGTGAAAATAAATGCCGTTGGGGTTTCTGAAAGAGCCACGCGGGAACCATTCCTGCAGTTTACCTTTTTCCAGGCGGTGGATAGCTCCGGTTTTCATA
>JBEPXQ010000367.1:558-2986 GCA_041641835.1 Bacteroidales bacterium | reverse complement strand
CCTGCTTACATAGCCCAGTATATTGATTGATTGCTGGTAAAGTTTTCGTACAAAGATTGTCACGATGGGATTAACGACATATTTTGTGAGCGCAGTTTCAATAGTATCCTTTAATTGTTTCGGACTCATGCCGGTAACAATGATGCTGCCAAATCCCGGGTATTGCAAGGTCCCATCAGGCAAAACATAAATTCCCTGAATGGAAAATTCAGGGTGTTCCATTACTCTTACGTCCAATACATCACCTCTTTTAATGACATAGCTGCTGTCCTGGGCTTTCAGGCAGGTGCCCGACATGATCATGCCGATAAGTAAAAGCTGCGTGAAGATTTGTTTCATCATATCTGATTTATTTAATATGCTATTTGATCTTTCTTTTCGTGTTGAATCATTTTTTTAATCTCCCTGTCACGTAAAGCCTTAAAAGACGGTTCGTCAGGGAAAAAAAACAGGGCATCGCCTTCGCTTCTGTATTTGCCAGGTATTCTGCCATAGGAAAAATCAGAGGAAGACAGCATGTTCCTGTATATTTCGGTAATCAGTTTCAAATTCATATCTGTCTGTATTGTTTCCCTGATAAGCTTTAAAGTTTTTAGTTGGTTTTGGGGGTTAAGTTTCAAAAATGATTCCCGCATGCCATTGATAACATAGCGCTGCCGCTGATGCCGAAGTACATAATCATTAATCCAGTCGTCGGGTTTAACCTTAAATACATCTTTCCTGGTCATGTCCTGCTGCCTGTAGCCGGTGAATTCCCTCTTTATCCTCTTAAAGTCAAGAAATCTGATAAATTCCCATGAATAAAAACCATTAAGCGTTCCTTTGCCGGATTCAAAATCATAGTGTTCTGCAAATGGTTCATCAATATTCACCTGAATTCCGTTCATGAGATTAATCATTTTAATAAATGATGATTTATCCTGGATGATGTAATAATCGATTTTTACCGCAAGCTGACGTTGTAGTATATTTCTGGTTGGTTCGATGCCGAGCGTGAAAAACAGATCTATGAGCCGGTAATTGTTGGCAAGAAAAGCCGACGAGTGTGGGATATGCGTTAGATTTACCCTGTGATATTTCGGGAAATAATCAATTAAAATATAAACAGCAGGAAGACCAATATAAAGTATGTTGATTTCCTCCGGGTCTTCATGGATGCCACCGGCTTCCGGCCTGCCCAAACGGGGGGTGTAAACCGCCAGCCAGGATGAATCGCTCAGGTAATTCGTGGACTTACCCGGTTTGGTGATGCCTGGCCCCATACCTCCTGCAGGTATATGATAAACAGAATCATGCGACAAATTGAGTTCGAAATCTATTTTGCTAACGTCAGCTTCTGGTTTTAATCCGTTGGCTTTTCGGATCAGCATACTGAGATCAGCATCAGCTGGCATATCATACACAGCAGGTACATTTACAGCACCACAAACAGCGCATCGGATCTGATCGTTTGGAATTGCTGATCCTGTTTCACAGGAACGCGAAAGAATGATTAGCAGAATAGCGAAAAAGCCAACAATCAGACTTAACCAGTATATGATCTTTTTCCGTTTATAGGATCCGGGAGTTCCCTGCTTAATATTTTGTGCATTGGTCTTCATCGTTGCCAATTTCAGTTAGTCATTTTCCTTTTTGTACCCGTATCCATAGTGATATCCCGGGTAGTATTTATAATATGAATACCTGGCCAGAGGGAAGTACTGGATGTTTCTTATTATGGTTCCTAAAATTTTTCTTCTGTTTTCTTTTTTGATCAGCTTCAGCATGCTGTCGAGCGAGCGCCTGTTGGTATATTTCAAGCGGACAACGGGGATAATGAAATCCACGTGATCCAGAAGGAATATTACATCAGGTATATAAAGCACCGCAGGTGTATCAATAATAACCACATCATACTGTTGAGCACCCCAGGAAAGTAATTCTTTAATCCGCTCATTATCATAATCAACTACATCCGATTTTGAGTTTAATTTCCCTGACGGGATATAATGCATATTATTCACTTCGGATTTTCTTACGAGCTCATCTGGGCTTGTGGTACCTTTCAGGTAGTCGGTTACGCCCGGCTCTGAGGAATCGAGCTCTCGTGTCATGCCCGGGTCAAACAGGTCGAAATCGATCATTAGAACCTTTTTATTATTTTCAGATAAATACCTTACCAGCTTCAATGCAGTTGATGATTTTCCTTCACTCCTCACCGGGCTGATCATGGCAATGGTCTTACCTTCTGATTGCTTTAATGTTTGTAAAACGTTAACTGAAATAGTTGCAAATTCATCCTGCCGCCAGTTTAGATTGTTTTTCATTTTTTCTACCAGGGTTTTAAACGTTTCATCCTTGAAAAAGCGGACAGCCCCGATAATCGGATAGGTATAAAAGTGCTCATAATCGCGCGCAAGCATTATCCTGTTATCTATTAGGTCGTATG
>JBEPXQ010000367.1:0-548 GCA_041641835.1 Bacteroidales bacterium | reverse complement strand
AGCTGCGGTAGCAGTGATTAGCCCAATAAAAAGTGCTATGGCAATTATCATTAGCAGGTTTTTACCGGCAGCAGCTACCGGGCTGCCGGGTTTATCAATTATCATAAACCGTTGTAAGCCACCATAGGCTTCCGACTGGGTTTCTATTAAACGTGCATTTAGCTGGTTAATGGTCATTATCACCATTTCCCGGTTTCTTGTTAGCTGCTGGTGATTGGTGTTGGTAGTGTCAGGTTGAACCTTTGATTCAAGATCGGCGATGACTTCTTCCAGGGATGCGATTTTTGCCTGTAGTGATATTTCTGATATGATTTGATCCAGATATTTTATTGTGAGTTGCTGCTTAATAGGATCAACGGCTTCACTTCGGATCTCCATTTGCTGCTCAACACTATCTCTGAGCATCTGGTTGATCTGACCTATATTATCACGTATGGCGATCACATTAGGATGGTTATCCGTATTCCTGGTTTTTGCTCTTGCCAGATCCACATGTAGATTCATCAGCTGAACCTTTAGTGGCTCGGAAAATGCTGATTCACTTCTTA
>JBEPXQ010000366.1:0-2986 GCA_041641835.1 Bacteroidales bacterium | reverse complement strand
TATATGGCCTTCAGGGGTGATGTGATGAATTCAGCACTGCCATCAGCAATGAAGCTGGCCAGCGAATCTAAAGTAAAGCTCCACCCGGCCTACAGTGGTGAAGTAAGCGAACTGTCGCCTGCCGGGCACGCCATAATCGAAAATCTGGCAGCAGGATCAGCACTCACACTTAAGGAGGTTAGCGAGCTTAGCGGGCTGCGCAATGTAATGCCGCTGATAAAAAATCTGATAGAAAAAGAAGCGGTGATCATGCTGGAGGAGTTGCAACAGCGATTCCAGCCTAAAACGGAAGCTTTTCTTAAACTGCAGGATAAGTATGCCGCTTCGGAAAAGGAACTGAGCGATCTGCTTGATAATTTCAGTAATCGTGCCTACCGGCAAATGGAAGCACTGATGCTGTTTCTGGGGAAAGTTGGTGAGGACCGCATTAAATGGATCCCCAAAAAACAGATAGCCGGAGGCGAACAACAATATGCTGCTGCCATAAAGTCGCTGGTTGATAAGGAAATATTTCAGCAGGAATACCGCAAGGTGTCACGCCTGGGTAGTTTTGAAGCCAGTGCCGATGTGAAAGATATCCAACTTAGCGCCGAACAGTCGCAGGCTTTGAGTGAAATTAAAAACGGTTTGGATCAGGGAAAGGTCACTTTGCTTCATGGAGTTACTTCCAGCGGAAAAACAGAGCTTTATATACATCTGATAGATGAGCAGCTAAGCAAAGGAAAGCAGGTACTGTATCTGCTTCCTGAAATCGCGCTCACCGCTCAGATCATCACCCGTCTCACCAAATATTTTGGTGATGAGGTGGTGGTATATCACTCTAAGTTCAATGATCAGGAAAGAACCGAAGTGTGGAGCTCGGTGATGGAGAAACGGAAAAAGCTTATAGTGGGCGCCCGCTCCGCCCTGTTCTTACCATTTAATGACCCGGGGCTGGTCATTATTGATGAAGAACACGACAGCTCTTTCAAGCAATATGACCCGGCACCACGCTATCAGGGTAGGGATGTCGGGATTTTCCTGGGGAAAATGTACGGAGCCGGCATCGTTCTTGGTTCCGCCACACCCTCAGTGGAAAGTTATGCCAATGCCAAAGCCGGGAAATATCACCTGGTGGAATTGTTTACTCGCTATGGTGATATTCAAATGCCGGAAATCCTGGCAGCAGACCTGGTGGCAGCCAGCAGAAAGCGGGAAATGCATTCTCACTATTCCCTGATGCTGCTCACGGAGATAAAAAAGACACTCGGGAAAAAGCAACAGGTGATCCTGTTTCAGAATCGCAGGGGCTTTTCCCTGCGACTACAATGCCACCAGTGCGGATGGATGCCTGAATGTAAGAACTGTGATGTGGGAATGATCTACCATAAGTATCAGAACAACCTCAGGTGCCATTATTGTGGACACCGGGCCATAGTACCTGCAGAATGCCCTTCCTGCGGAAGTACCAAAATCAAAATGCAGGGCTTTGGAACCGAGAAGATAGAAGAGGACCTGCCTTCCCATTTTCCCAAAGCTAAAATAGCCAGGATGGACCTGGACTCCACACGATCAAAAAATGCATATTATAAAATTATCAGCGATTTCGAGGCCCGTAAACTTGATATACTCGTTGGTACACAGATGGTAACCAAAGGCCTGGATTTTGATCACGTGGGACTTGTTGGCGTGATGAACATGGATAATATGCTGGGCTTCCCCGATTTCAGAGCCTTTGAACGGGCCTATCAGTTGCTGGCACAGGTAAGCGGACGGGCCGGAAGAAAAGGTGAACGCGGTAAGGTGATCGTGCAGACCCGGCAGCCTTATCATTCAGTGATCCGCTACGCTATGGATAACAATTACAAAGCCATGTTCGAGAGTCAGCTGCAGGAAAGAAAGCTCTTTAAATATCCGCCATATTACCGTCTGGTACGGCTTACACTAAAACACAAGGATCAGGACACAGTATTCAAAGCATCAAAGGTGCTGGGAGGCGCACTGCGGGCCAGGCTGGGTAAAAGAGTGCTGGGCCCTGAGTTTCCACCCGTAGCCAGGATCAGGAAACTATACCTCCGTGATATTCTTATCAAGATCGCCAATAATGAAGATAAAAAGAAGGTGAAATCCATTATCCTCAGCGAAATTCACTCCCTTAATACTGAAGACAACTTCAGGTCGGTAAGAGTAGTGGTGGATGTGGATCCGGTATAGTTTCTTCTCTACACTTTCAACCCAATAATTACAATATCGTCAATTTGTTCAAAGGAGGTATTGGTGTATGGATCGATATGTGACATCCATTCATTTGGAGATATTTTTACTCAACTTGTTTTTTTATTGAGTATTTTTTGATTCTCAGAATATAATTGATGAATTTGGTTTTTAAGCTTATTCTGATAGTTTCGTATATCTTCAACTTCTTTTTCCAGATTTTGAAGATTGTTTTGAACCAGAAATCGTTGTTTAGCATTTCTTCTTAAACGAACAATTAGTATAATTAAAGCAATTAATAAAAGGCTGAGTGATAATCAGATAAGTGGGGGAGAATAGGCCTCCTAATAAGTCTGACATAACTATTACAGGGTTTTCCTATTTCAAAAAGGATTATCTTATTACATTTGTAGCTATGACGACAGAAAGTGCAAAATTTGAATAACAACCAGATAAACAATTAATAACCCAAAATACGAAATTATGAGAAGAATTCCCGGTCTAATTACATTAGTCCTGATTATGACATTTTGCAATTTACAGGCTCAGGATATGGCACCTGGTACAGACATCATAGGATATGGCTATGATATTTTCGGAGAGTACGCGAATCAGAAAAGTAAAAAACGCTATTGCTTGTTTAAATATGGCAATAACCAGGAAAGGGTGATTACCAGTAAAACTTATATGGTTCCTGAAAACGTGATCGTTGAGAATATTTCTGAGCACATAGTAAAGACAGTTTCAGGTGAAAGTATGCGTGAATATGCAAAAAGCTTATCCGGTAAGGCAG
>JBEPXQ010000365.1:0-3005 GCA_041641835.1 Bacteroidales bacterium | reverse complement strand
TACACAATTAAACACAAGTCAAGTGGTTTTGCTGTTAATTTTACATTATCAAGAGGTATTCTAAATAGCAATAAGGGTGCTAACCCCTATATCATATGGCCCTTACGAGTAGTAGGGGATTACTTTTATAAATAAAACAATAGTAATATTCGCGATAAATTTTGTTTAGGCTTGCTTAAGCATCCTCTTCCAGGAATTGAACAAAGTCTTGTCCTGAGGTCATTTTTTTGATATTGCTGGGCAGAGGTTGTGAAAATTCTCTCATTTGAAGCCCCCCAATAAAGATGGATTGCTTTGGAAAACAAGAGGAGAGCTCTCGGAGAAAAGCCTGAAGGTCATCATCAGGCATAGCTGATGTTATAATGCTGAAGATATAATCTGGTCGTCTGACTGAGGACACTTTCACCACATCCGATAATGGTACGCTTTGCCCGAGGTAGATCACGCGGTGTCCGTATGCTTTCACGAGATACTGATAAAAAAGAAGCCCCAGTTCATGCCATTCATTTTCAGGAAGAAACATCATGAATACTTTGCCATTTTCCTTTGGTGGCACACTAATGCCGTCGATTGCCACAATGAGTTTCTGCCTGATAATATTACTGACAAAATGCTCCTGTGCAGGGTTAATGGAACCAGTGAGCCATAATATTCCTATTTTGTTGAAGAATGGATGTATAACTTTAATCAGGGTTTGTTCAAAGCCGACACGTGTTACTATATGAGCAAGTATGCGCTCAAAACGGTCTTCATCCAGATCAACCATTGCCAGAACCAGATTCTCAATCACCGAGCTGTGATCCTCGGTTTCTTCATTAATTTCAAGTACCTGCTTTTCTATTTCGGAATCAGACATGCGGGCGATATTCGATATCTTTAATCCATTGCGGTTAAGGATGGAAACATTAAGGATCCTCTTTAGGTCGTCGGTTGAATAATAGCGGATATTGGTATCCGTACGTTTAGGACTAACTATATTATAGCGTTTTTCCCAAATACGAATAGTATGTGCTTTAATCCCCGAGAGCTTCTCAAGATCCTTAATGAAGTATGTGCTCATTTGATTAATTCTTCTGGCTGAACCTTAAACAAACGCAACAAAAAAAAGTTTTTTTTCTATAACCGCAAAACTTTTGTTGAATTTTTTTGGACATACTTATGCACAAAATGCCCTTATGCCCTTTATCCGGTATATAATGAGCAGTTAGAATACGCGCAAAATATTTGCAAATTTTATATCTTTGGCGAATAAAGCAGAGCCCATGCATTTAGCCTTATATAGCTTATTATTACTGATTTCCTTTTACCTGATAGCGCAGGTTAGCGACAGGTATTTTATACCTGCCCTTGATTCCATATCAGGGCGGCTGAAGATACGATCAGATGTTGCAGGCGCCACTTTCATGGCAATCGGCTCAAGTGCCCCGGAATTGTTTATAGCGCTTATTGCTGTGTTTCACCCTGACGGACACGAGGAAATTGGCCTGGGTACTATTGTTGGTTCGGCTTTGTTTAACGTACTGGCAATTATAGGTGCGGTTGCATTGGTACGCAAGGCTATTGTAGCCTGGCAACCTATTCTTAGGGATACATTTTTTTATCTGGTGTCCATAGCCTTGCTGGCCCTGGTATTTTACAATAATAAAATATCCTTGTTGGAGTCTTTTATGTTGCTGGGAGTATATGTGATATATATTTTCGCTGTTATTCACTGGAATAAGATCTTTCCCTATAAAGATGATGCAGTGGATCTGGAACAGGAAAAAGCAGAGGTGGAGGTAGTGAAGCGTTACAGGCTTGTCAGGCTGTTGATAAAACCTCTTGATAAAGTAGTTGATCTTACATTTGCTTCATCACGATATTACATGCTGAATTTCATCATCTCGATCATCTGGATAGCTTTTCTGTCATGGGTTTTGGTGTATAGTGCCATAGGAGTATCTGTTATTTTAAATGTTCCTGAAGGGATAATTGCGCTGACAGTGCTGGCAGCCGGTACCTCTGTACCCGATCTGATAGCCTCTGTGATAGTGGCTAAAAAAGGACGCGGTGGAATGGCTATCAGTAATGCTTTAGGATCTAATATTTTTGATATCCTCCTGGGGCTCGGAATCCCATGGTTGATAGTGATCATTTTATTTAAGGATTCAGTTGAAGTTAGCAGCCAGAACATATTTGTTTCGGTAATCCTATTGTTTGCTTCGGTGCTGATTGTGTTTATGTTGCTGATATACAGGCGCTGGAAAATAAGTAAGCCAACAGGAATCCTCCTGCTGGCTTTATATCTTGCTTATCTTATCTGGCAAATTATTAATATGTAGTCCCAGCGTTATTTTAAAAATTCCGCGGCTTTATTCAGCGCGCGGTCCAGCCCGCTACTGTCTTTTCCGCCTGCTGTGGCAAAGAAAGGCTGTCCGCCGCCGCCACCTTTTATTTCTTTTGCCAGTTCCTTTACAATATTTCCGGCGTGCAAACCTCTTTCCTTTACCAGCTCATCAGATATCATAGCGGTAATGGTTACTTTACCGGCAGGATCATCAGCACCTATAATAAGGTATAGGTTTTCCATTTTTTGTTTTAGGCGGAAAGCTATATCTTTCACCATAGCAGCATCAGTTTGCAGCTTCTTTCTGATAACATTCACGCCATTAATGGTTTCAGCGCTTTTCTCCAGCTCGTCAACAAGGTTGGCGGTTTGTTGTTTTTTCAATTCCTGAAGTTGCTTTTCTGCTTTTTCAAGCTGCTGAGTGATCGAGCGTGCGCCCTTTACCGGGTCTTTCGGATTCCGCAATACGTCTTTTAGCAGCTTCACAGTATCATACTGCTCATAAGCCCAGGCCTCAGCTTTTTCTGAAGTAACGGCTTCCACACGCCTGATACCTGCAGCCACCGAAGTTTCTGTTGTGATCTTGAAAAAGCCTATCTGTCCTGTGGCTGATACGTGTGTACCACCACAAAGCTCAATAGAATCACCAAAACGAATTACTCTGACATTGTCTCCGTAT
>JBEPXQ010000364.1:0-2998 GCA_041641835.1 Bacteroidales bacterium | reverse complement strand
GGGCGTGAAGTAGGACGTGAAGAAACACAAATCCAAATCGTCATGAAGTCCATCAAGTCTGGATTCGATAATAAAACCATATCAGAATTAACCGGCTTACCGGAAAGTAGAATTGAAAAGCTGCGAAAAAAATAAGTCATTTTCGCGCCAGTTTTGTTGTATTGCAGCCGGAACAAAATAGTTTAACCAAACCTCTAAATCATGAAGCTAATTAAGAAATCCTTATTGATAATATCCACCTTAATGTTTTTGAGTTCCTGCGAAATACTCAATCAAATTGAGATACCGGAAGGAACCGGCGAACCAGGACTTACAGAAGAGGAGGTAGCCCGCGGCCTCAAGCAGGCGCTGGATGTGGGCACCGAAAACGCCGTGCAGTATCTGAGCAAGGAAAATGCGCTCTATGGTGATCCAAAGCTCCGTATTCCTTTTCCAAAAGATGCCGAAATTGTAGAGCAAAAGCTGCGCGAACTTGGAATGGGTCAACTGGTGGATAATTTCATCGAACAGATGAATCATGGTGCCGAAGAGGCCATGACCAAAGCCAAACCGGTATTCGTGGAAGCCATTAAACAAATGACCATACAAGATGCCTGGAGTATCCTTAAAGGCGAAGATAATGCAGCTACCATGTACTTCAAAAACAAAACATACGACAAGCTATACGACCTTTTCAAGCCACAGCTTACCAATACCCTTGATCAGATGCAGGTAACCCAGCTATGGACAGACGTGATGACTGCATACAACAAGCTGCCTTTTCAGAAAAAAGTAAATGCCGATCTGCCTGATTATGTTACCAAACAGGCGCTCGACCGGCTATTTGTGCAAATCCAGCTGGAAGAAGAAAAAATTCGTGAAAACCCGCAGGCACGCGTAACCGAGCTGCTGAAAAAAGTCTTCAGCAGGCAGTAAATCCGTTACCACTTTTCATAATGAATGCGGTCTGGCTTGTAGCGCTCCGGAGTTTCCTTGTGCTCGTCAGGTTCCCCCAGGGCGATGAGCGAAACCGGCACAACATGCTCCGGCAACTCCAGGTAATCACCTATGTTTTTCATGCGCTCCTCGCGCGGCATCACTCCCAGCCAGCAGGAGCCAACTCCCAGTTCGTTGGCCGTCAGTAGGATGTTCTGAGTCGCAGCCGCGCAATTCTGTGCATTATAACTGTCATTTTCTTCCAGCTTCCTGTCCGCGCAAACCAGTATTGCCGCCGTGGCAGTTTTCAGCATCTTTGCATACGGGTGTATCTCCGCAAGCCTGTCCAGGCCTTCCCGCTTCTGCACCACAACGAAATGCCAGGGCTGATAATTCCTTGCCGAAGGCGCATACATGGCTGCCTCCAGCATTTTCTCCAGCTTTTCCCTGCTCACCGGGATGTCACTGAACTTGCGAACCGACCGCCTGCTAAGTAAAACATCATGAAATTCCATAGCTCGTTTTTTGCGAATATACACATTCACCTGCGATCAGCAAAACCACGTGTCATGATAATATAAAGCGGTTTTTTAGTTGGGCGGCTAACGGTCTGCGGCTAATAGCCGGCAGCATCTCAGTGTGCTGCTGCATGCTGTGGACAGGAGCTTCCGGTGGTCGCTCTGCCACAGCGCAGCAGCAACACTTCGTCTGCTGCCGGGCTAACCGCCTCCGCCCTGCCGCAAACAACCGCCAAGGCAAGGGAGTAGTATTGTAAGGTTGTGTCGGAGAAGGTTAGTAACAAGTATTAAGTTGTAAAAACAATAGGTTGCGCCAGCACGCAATGCGAAAGTGAAAGTCTTTCTAAAAACTATCAGCACAGCAAAAACTATGCTGACAGTGAGAATCGTGAAGCCGTTGATAAAGTAGTTGCATCATTACAAAATGCCAACATCCCAAGCAGGCTATAACATTTAAGCATATCTCAGTGCCTGCTGTCTGTCAATCCATCTTTAGCACCTGCATAAAGGCCTTTTGCGGGATTTCCACATTTCCAACCTGGCGCATACGTTTTTTACCCTTCTTCTGCTTTTCAAGCAGCTTACGCTTACGGGTAATATCACCACCATAACACTTGGCGGTTACATCTTTACGCAAGGCTTTCACCGTTTCGCGAGCAATGATCTTGGTGCCGATGGCGGCCTGTATGGCTATGTCGAACTGCTGACGCGGAATGAGTTCCTTCAGCCGCTGACACATGCGCCTGCCTATGTTATAGGCATTATCATAGTGGGTAAGCGTGGATAAAGCATCCACCTGCTCACCATTAATCAGGATATCAAGGCGAATCAATTTCGCGGTTTGATAACCTTTGGTGTAATAATCCAGTGAAGCATAACCACGGGAAATACTTTTCAGTTTGTCATAGAAATCAAACACCACTTCACTCAGCGGCATATCAAAGGTCAGCTCCACCCGGTCTGCAGTTAGATAAACCTGATTTTTCAGGGTTCCCCGCTTGTCAATACACAGCTTCATGATCTGCCCCACAGTGTTTTCACGGGTGATGATCTGCGCGTGGATGATTGGCTCCTCGATATGGTCAACCTCGGTTGGCTCGGGCAATCCTGAAGGATTATGCACTTCCTTCACTTCCCCGTCAGTGGTGTAAACATGATAGGATACGTTAGGGACAGTAGTGATAACACCCATGTCAAATTCGCGGTCCAGGCGCTCCTGCACAATTTCCATGTGTAGCATACCCAGGAAACCGCAGCGGAACCCAAAGCCAAGAGCCATGGAAGATTCGGGTTCAAACGCCAGGGAAGCATCATTAAGCTGCAGCTTTTCCAGCGAAGTCCTAAGCTCCTCATAATCATCGGTGTCGATGGGATAAACACCTGCATACACCATGGGTTTTGATTCCTCAAATCCTGACACTGTTTTCTCACACGGCCTTTCCACATGTGTTACCGTGTCGCCCACTTTGATGTCTTTTGAAGATTTAATACCGGAGATAAGATATCCCACATCGCCGGCCTCAATTGTTTTCTTCGGGATTTGCTTCAGGCGTAAAATACCGATC
>JBEPXQ010000363.1:0-3037 GCA_041641835.1 Bacteroidales bacterium | reverse complement strand
ATAGAATAAATAGATAGTTTTTAACTACATTTGCGTTACAACTATTAAATCAAATTTTATGATGAATAGTAAGGATGTTGGCTTGATTTTGTTATTAGCTGGCTTGTTGATATCGAATATTTCATTAAGTCAGTCTGATAATGAAAAGTATAACGCCCGAATTAAAGTAGTGGCTGTGAATATTGATGATGACCAAAGCAGCCTTGAACTTGGGCGCCGGATTATGCCTCTCTGGCACCATATACATGCCCGCAAAATGTGGCAGGATCAGGTGGTGGAGCTGTATAACATCTTTGGCACTCCAACTATTTATGTACTTGGCAAAGATTATCGCATAATTAAAAAGACCAGTGAGATAAATCTTAACTAATACCTTAGTTTTATGAAAAAATGGCTTTTTCTGTTCACCACGCTGATCTTGTTTTCCTTTTCTGATGGCAATACATCTTCTACTTCCCACGGTGATATTAATCAAAAAGAAGTGGTGCTCCGCGTAAGTGGTACTGTAAGCGAAAAAGAAGTTGCCACACGTGTTATTGCCAAAAGGTTTAGGCATTATGGAATACAAACAGGTGAAATAAGGGCGGGTGATAAATCGGGTACTTTTATCATTCCAGTTATGACTGAAGCGACCGGTTCCGTTTTGCGTGCTCTGGCAGAGACAAGGGGAAAGCTGGCTTTTTATGCCACCTACAATTTTACTGATGTTTACGATGAATTTCTCAAGCTGGATGAAAAATATGATGTATTTGAGGCTGATAATAAAGCCCGTTTATTTGATGTGTTGCAATTAAATTTTAAAGTAGATGAAAAGTGTAGAGTTTATCCCTCCGCTGGTCCTGTAGTTGGTTTTGCACATCTGGATGATACTGTTGCAGTAAGGAAGATGCTGAAAAATGAAATTGCTGATTCTGTTTTGCCTGGTGATATGAAACTGATATGGTCAAAGCAGCAGGAGGGGAATGTACATAAGCTGATAGCCCTCAAAGCGGGAAGAAAAAACTCCATTATTGAGCCTGGAATTATTCGTGCAAAAGTAGCCACAGGACACCAGGGAGGACCGGAAGTACATTTTCTTATGGATGAAGATTACGCTGTGAAATGGAAACAATTTACAGCTGAAAATACTGGCAAGAATATAGCTATCGTTTTTGATGGAGAGGCCTATAGCTGGCCTGAAGTTATGAGTGAAATTGGCAGTGGGAACTTCATAATCAGTCTGCCATCAGAGCATTTGGCAAAGCTCATGGCTGCTATCGTGGCCGGAGGAAAATTGACTGCATCTGTAAAACTGATAGACACAGGACAACTATGAAACCGGAGTGGGTAAGTTTATTATCATTATTTTAGCCAAAAGGATATTGGAAATGAGAGACCGGATAAACACAGTTAAGGCTTTACGCAATACGAACAGGCACTTGTTGCTTGTAGCAGGATTGCTATTTCTGATAATACAACTTAAGGCACAGGAGGAACCCGAAACCGGCGGCTATTATCGTGATACATTATCACCGGTTCCAAATGATTATATCATGATAAAAAGTAATCCGCTGACGGTGTTTTGGGGTGCTGTGCCTTTTAGCTCTGAATACCGTGTGACATTTGAAACCAATACAGGAATAGCAAAATATTTAAACGTGGGCGTGGCATATCTGGCTAAAAATATTATCCTGATGGATGGATACACCTCTGTACAGAATGCATCTGCCCTGAGGTTCAATGGCTATAAGGTTCATTTTAACTATCGTTGGAAGATAAGCCGTAACCGGAACCTGCCCGAAGGATTCTATCTTGGCCCTCATATTTCTTATGCCTATATGAAAATAACCAACCGCCACTCGCAGGGACAAAATGATTACGCCTATATGCAGCACTTCCATGCAGCCTTACTTTTGGGGTGGCAATCTAAAATCTTTGATATTTTCTATTTTGATATGTTTGCAGGCCTGGGCTATAAAAACAATACGTGGGGAAATCACGTTCAGCATTCATCCCAGAAGATTCTGTCTATTCAGGGACTTAACTATGTGTATGAGAATTACGGGAAATTAAAAGCAGGGTTCTCAATTGGTGTGCTTATCAGGTAAAAATTCCTCTTTGCCCGGATAATATAGCTTTTCCTTTGCCTTTTCCGGTGCGAATGTAAAATATTCCACATCTGCTTCAGAGCAAACCCTGTTATTTTTATCCAGGATTTCAGACCTGATTATGGCAATATTTCTTTTCATCTCCAGTAGTTTAGCCTGTATTCTGATTTTGCCGCTTTCAATGTTCACCGGACGCTTGTACCTGACTTCCATCCTGGAGGTTACTCCGGCAGTACCCAGCTTCACGAAAACAACCCAGCTGGCAATTTCATCCAGCATAGTGGCCTGTATGCCACCGTGCAGCACATTAAAAAAGCCCTCAAGATTATGATTGGGTTTCCATTCAGCAAAAATATAATCACCTTCTTCATAGAAGGTGAGGTTCAACCCTATGGGATTATCGGGAGAACAGCCAAAGCAGTTATATTCATCATATTTGGCGTAGGGATTCTTCAGTGGTTGCATAGGAATATTTTTAGCTGTTTTTGATTTTCTTATAATCGAACCAGAACCGGAATGGCAGTTTGGCATCTTCACCGGCATAGTCTATTCCTATCCTGGGTCCCTGTGTAACGATCTCATCCGGGGCGTGCTTATACTCCTCCAGCCAGATGGTATTGCCGGTGAGCAATGTTTTATTATGCCTGGTGGTTATTCCCAGTGCCTGGGTTAATTTACCCGGTCCGTCTGTTATATTTTTCTTCACATAGTTCCTTCTTCTGCGGATTATTTCCAGTCCGTCAGTAGGATGAATTCCCCTTATAAGTACGGCCAGAGGATCATCTTTAGGACCGATTACCACATTAAACAATGCATGGATGCCATAGCACAGATAAACATACGCCACGCCACCGGCTGCATACATCGTTTCGGTGCGGGCAGTTCTTCTGCCGCCGTAAGCATGGCTGCCCATGTCAGTAACCCCCGCGTAAGCTTCTGTTTCTGTAATC
>JBEPXQ010000362.1:0-3040 GCA_041641835.1 Bacteroidales bacterium | reverse complement strand
AATTAGGAATTTTATAGCCAAAATCAGAAATTGTAATCAAAGATTTCTGGTTTTTTGGCATTGGATGATTGATTGTCACGATCTCACTATCTCACTATCTCATCATCTCCTACTGCCTACTCAAAACAACCTCATCCTTCAGACAAAAAAATATCCCACCTGCCTGATAGCAGATGGGATATTTGTAATCAGATATTTTATAATAGATTAATCAAGACCACGGTTGCGCAGCAGGGGATCGATTTCCGGCTCGCGTCCACGGAATTTGATGTATAGTTCTTCGGGATCGGCGATGCCGTTTTTCTCCAGAACATTTTCGCGGAAGCGCTGAGCGGTTTCCTGATCGAATAATCCGGCTTCCTCGAATGCTGCAAATGCGTCATTGTCGAGCACCCCGGACCAGATGTAGCTGTAATATCCGGCGTCATACCCACCGGTGATGTGGCGGAAGTAGGCGCTGTGGTATCGCGGTTCGATTTCTTTTATCAGGCCAATGTTGTCGAAGTATGTTCTTTGGAATTCTTCCACATCGATATCCTGCTCGCGGGCGATTTCATGATAGGCCATATCGAGCATGGCAGCGGCAAGATATTCCACAGTGGCAAAGCCCTGGTTAAATTTGCTGCTGGCTTTGATCTTATCGATAAGCTCACCGGGGATTTTCTCACCAGTTTTATAATGGCGGGCATACATGCGCATTACGGTGGAATCGGTTGCCCAGTGTTCCATTATCTGCGATGGCAGCTCCACGAAGTCGCGGGCTACAAAGGTTTCGCGGTAGGAGTTTTTGGCAAACAAGCCATCCAGCGCATGGCCGAATTCATGAAAGAGGGTTTCCACTTCTTCCAGGCTGAGCAGCGAAGGCTTTGTGTCGGTAGGTGGAGTGAAGTTACACACATTAGTGACCACCGGAAAGATTTCTTCTCCTTCTACGTTTATGAAATGCTCGCGGTAGTCGGAGCACCAGGCGCCGCCGCGTTTGCTTTCGCGTGGGAAGAAGTCCATATAAAGCACTCCCAGGTGTGATCCGTCCTTCTCCTTCACCTCAAAAGCAGTAGCATCAGGGTGGGGCAGGGGGATGTCGTGGATTTGCTCGAAGGTGATTCCATACAAGGCGTTGGCCACGTCGAAAGCACCGTCACGCACTTTTTCCAGCTGGAAGTAAGGACGCAGTTCGCTTTCATCCAGATTGAATTTCTGCTGGCGTAGTTTTTCGGCATAATACCACCAGTCCCAGCTGGCGAGTTTAAAGTCTTTGCCTTCCTCATCAATGATCTGTTGCAGCTGTTTGGCTTCTTCTTTGGCAACCGGCAATGCTTTTTTCCAGAGGCTGCTCAGCAGATTGTTTACATTCTCGGGCTTTTTGGCCATGCGCGTTGCAAGGCGGTAATCAGCGTATGACTGAAATCCCAGCAACTGGGCTTTTTTCACTCTCAGCTTCACAATATCAGCAAGCAGCTGATTGTTGTTGTATTCATTTTGCTGCCGTGCGCGGCCAATGTATGCCTTGTAGAGTTTTTCGCGCAGCTCGCGTTTTTCAGAATTCTGTAAAAAAGGTAACATGCTGGGCTTTTGGGTAGTGAAAACCCATTTGCCTTCCATGCCCGCTTCTTTGGCTTTTTGCGCCGCTGCCTCTATCTGCGATTCGGTTAACCCGGCCAGCTCTTCTTTATTGTCGATAACCATCTTATAATCGTTGGTTTCCTGCAACACGTTCTGACCAAACTTCAAGGCCTTTTCGGATATCTTCTGGTTGATCTCCTTTAGTTCTTTTTGTTTTTCTTCGGAAAGATTGGCACCACTTCTCACGAAGTTCTGATAGATATTATCGAGTATGTAAGCTTCTTCTTCGCTAAGATCCCATTCGTCGCGTTCTTCATACACGTAAGCTACTTTACTGAACAGGTCGCGGTCCATAATGATTTCGTCATTATGTGCTGAAAGCAATGGTGAAATCTCTTGCGCTACAGCCTGCAAGCTGTCGTTGGTATTGGCGCTGTTGAGGTTGAAGAAAACGGAAGACACTCTTGAAAGGTCCTGTCCGCTGAACGTGAGAGGAACAATAACTGTTTGAAAGTTCATGTCCTCATCACTTTCCACAATCGCGGCAATTTCCTGTTTATGTGTGCGCATGGCTGCCTCGAAAGCAGGCATGAAGTGTTCATGGTTGATTTTATCGAATGGTGGTACTCCAAACGGGGTTTCCCATTCGCCGAGTAAAGGATTCTCAGGTGCATCACTGTCACCGTTCTGACCTTTATCACCACAGGCGGAAAACAACATCATTGCTGCCATTAGTAGTCCTAATATTTTTTTCATTGTGATTAATTATTTGGTTTTTATCTGTTTTTTTTACGAAACGCCCGGCTAATCAGCATTGTTCAATTCTTATTACATGTTAGTAAAAGCAGGGGATTCAAAATGCGAATTTAATAAGAATTTGGCAGAAATTGAAAGTGTACCAAATCTAAATTCCTAATTCTAATTCCTAATACTCACAATTTCTCTTTTAAAAAAACTACAAGACACGAAGGGCACAGAGATTAGGAATGTCAAAATTCCTCTGTGTTCTCTGTGTCACTGTGGTGAAATTTTAGTCAACTAATTTTCAGATTGGTAATTATTTAATGTCGCACCAGAGCATTTTCTGATTGCCCAGGTATGCTTCCAGGTGATCGCCGATTTTTACCGGGCCTACACCGGCAGGGGTGCCGGTATAGATCAGGTCGCCTGTTTTTAGCGTCATAAATTGAGATACATAGCTTATCAATTCCTCAAAGCTGAAGATCATATCCGCTGAATGCCCCTGCTGGACTTTATCACCGTTTTTCAACAATTTAAAGTCCAGATCAACCGGAAAAGTCTTTTCCAGGGTTGTGAACTTGCTAAGTGCTGCCGACCAGTCGAATCCCTTTGCAATCTCCCAGGGAAGTCCATTCTCTTTGCATTTTCGCTGCAGGTCGCGGGCAGTAAAATCTATTCCCAGTGCAACCTCATTATAATAATTGTGGGCGAATTTTTTGCTGATATTTTTTCCCAC
>JBEPXQ010000361.1:0-3041 GCA_041641835.1 Bacteroidales bacterium | reverse complement strand
CGCTTTTACATGGAAGGCTTTCTTCCTCATAAAAAAGGGCGCAAAACGCGGCTGGAAGATATTGCACAGCGGAAGGAAACTGTTGTGCTGCTGGAATCACCCTATCGCCTGCTGAAAACGCTGGAGCAACTGGCTGAACACTGCGGAGAGGAACGCCAGGTGTGCGTTTGTCGTGAATTAAGCAAGCTGCATGAAGAGTATGTGCGGGGCAGCCTGCAGGAAGTGGCGGAAGAATTTCGCCAACGCTCCGCCATCAAAGGTGAAATTGTAATCGTGCTGGGCTGGTGCTGATCAGTAGAGGAAACCAAATAACTTTCTGTTTTTTTCTGGGATTTTGCATTATCCAAAATGCAAAACTCATCGCAAATTGCCTTTTGGAAAAGGCAAAATGAGTGAAAGCTGGAAATTACTTTCTATTGAAAATTGATATCTCAGAAGTAACTTCTACTTCAACATAGACTTCATCTTTTGGGTCAGCTGATCTTGGGAAAAAAAGGCAACAATATAAAATCACGATGATTGTTTTGCCCGGATCGATGCTAATTTCGTCCACTGCCTTGCTGAAGTTTATCGAATGAATAGCCTCTGTTTTTACCATACTTTCCCAAAGAAATGCGATATTTGCATTCAGTCAGAAAACAAAATACTGATTCTGAAAATGAATGATATGAAACGCACCGAGATAAAGGAAGTGCTGGCCAAAGAGCCGGTAAATGAAAGAATAGTTGTAAAAGGCTGGGTACGTAACAAGCGGGCCAGCAAGAATGTGGCCTTCATTACACTGAATGACGGCTCTGTTTTATCAAATCTGCAGATAGTGGCCGAAGTGGAAAAGATCGGGCAGCAGGTGCTGGGCCGGATACACACCGGAGCCGCACTGGGCGTGGAAGGCATTCTGCAGGAGTCGCAGGGTGCCGGGCAGAGTGTTGAACTGATTGCTGATGCTATCACTATTTACGGGGAAGCTGATCCGGAAAAATATCCCCTTCAGCCTAAGAAACATTCGTTAGAATTTTTGCGCGAAATAGCGCACCTTCGCTTCAGGACCAATACCTTCAGCGCGGTAAATCGAGTGCGCCACAACATGATCTTTGCCATCCATAAATACTTTCATGATCACGGGTTTTACAATATCCACACTCCTATTATCACCGCTTCCGATGCAGAAGGTGCCGGGGAAATGTTCCGGGTAACCACATTGGATATGAAAAACCCGCCCAGGAAAGAGGACGGCAGCATCGACTATAAAAAAGATTTCTTTGCCCGTGAAACCAACCTGACAGTTTCGGGACAGCTGGAAGCAGAGCTGGCAGCCCTGGCTTTATCAAAAGTTTATACATTCGGGCCTACCTTCAGGGCCGAAAATTCCAACACGAAACGCCACCTGGCAGAATTCTGGATGATAGAACCAGAAGTGGCATTTAACGACCTTGATGACAACATGGACCTGGCCGAGGACTTCCTGAAGTATCTCATCCGCTTCGCCCTGGATAACTGCATGGAAGACCTGGAGTTTCTGGATAAGCGCCTTGCTGATTCAGAAAAGAATTTGCCGAAGGAACAGCGTTCTGCAATGGGGCTTATTGAAAAGCTAACGTTTGTGCTGGAAAATGAGTTCGAGCGGGTAACTTATACCCGAGCCATCGAAATTCTGAAAAATTCAAAACCCAACAAGAAAAAGAAATTTGAATACATCATTGAGGACTGGGGTGCCGACCTGCAATCAGAACACGAGCGCTACCTGGTTGAAAAACATTTTAAAAAGCCCGTTATCTTAACAGATTATCCCAGGGATATCAAGGCTTTTTACATGAAGCAGAATGACGACAACACTGTGCGTGCCATGGATATTCTGTTCCCGCAAATAGGCGAGATAGTTGGCGGTTCGCAGCGCGAAGAGGATTATGATAAGCTGCAGAAACGCATGGATGAAATGGGAATATCTGCTAAAGAGATGTGGTGGTTTATGGATACCCGCCGCTTTGGTACAGTTCCTCATGCCGGATTCGGCTTAGGATTTGAGCGTATGATGCTGTTTGTTACCGGCATGGGCAATATCAGGGATGTAATTCCATTCCCTCGCACACCACAGAATGCCGAATTTTGATTGAACAGATAATATTTTGCAGGGTTTACTTGATATATGAGGTAATTTTTTTCTATTTTCGGACGGACGAAGAGAGAAATATATTTTGAGAAAGATGCTAAGTCAGCAATTACAACAGAAGCTACTACAGAAGTTATCACCACAGCAGATACAGTTGATGAAACTGCTGCAGGTGCCCACTACTGCTATGGAACAGCGGATAAAGCAGGAGATAGAAGAAAATCCCGCCCTGGAAGAATATGCCGATGATTCCAATGAAGAGAGTCTTGACGACTACGAAAAGAGTGAAGAGAACTCAGATGAATTTGATGTAAATGATTATCTGGATGATGACGAAATTCCATCCTACCGTTATAACGCCAATAATTCTAGTGGGGATAACGAAGATAAGCAGATACCATACGCTGCGGGCACTACCTTTCATGAGATGCTGGAAGACCAGCTAGTTCTATACGCCCTTGATGAGCGGCAATTTATTATTGCCAGTACCATAATAGGTAATCTGGATGATTCAGGTTACCTGAAGCGTAGTGTGGATGCCATGGTGGATGATTTTGCCTTTACCCGCAATATGGAGGTTAAAAAGGCGGAAGTGGAAGCCATGCTTGGAGTAGTCCAAACCATGGACCCTCCCGGCGTGGGCGCCCGCAACCTGCAAGAATGTCTTTATCTTCAGCTTAAGCGCAAAAGGAATGGTGATGAAGCCATTACACATGCCATGGCTATTCTCGACCGTTTTTTCAATGAATTCACCAAAAAGCATTACAATAAAATACTTAAAAGATACGGCATTACTGAAGAGGAGCTTAAAAGTGCCATTGATGAGATTCTGAAGCTGAATCCCAAACCCGGCAATTCACTGGGAAGCACTACAAAGCCCAACCATTACGTAATCCCCGACTTTTTGGTTTCCATTGATAATGGTGAGCTGAAT
>JBEPXQ010000360.1:0-3051 GCA_041641835.1 Bacteroidales bacterium | reverse complement strand
CCATGGAATGGATACATACATGATCAATCCCAGCCACATGAAAAAATTCCCGAGGTATAGGGGATGACGCACCATGGAATACATCCCTGTGGTATTGAGTGATTCGGCTATCTGGCCCTGGGTGGTATTTCGCCCGGATGTGTTTTTTGCCACCAGACCGATGGTAGCCACACGGATGAATAAGCCAAGCAATGAAACAAGCATGCAGGCAATGCTCCAGGAAATATTGTTGTGCAGAAAAATGCTGCCGGAATCGATAACCACCGCTATGGTTGCAAGAGCATATAATATCAAAGGGATATAACTCCGGCGTTTAAACATCTTGTCTCCGCTATTCTCTAAATCTTCTTTTAGCATCAAAGTCAAATTAAATAATCTGCAAAAATAGAAAACTATCACAAATGCAGCTTAGCTGAAGAGGATGACTTAGGAAAAATTAGTAGTATTGCACAAAAAGACTATGCGAGTACAGCAAATTACCGATAAAGATGAGATGACTGCGGTTATCAAAAAGAGCCAGGTATGCCACCTGGCTATGGTCGATGAAGATGGGAAGCCATACCTTGTGCCAATGAATTTTGGTTATGAAGACGGCTACATATACCTGCATGGGGCACAGCAGGGTCGTAAAATGGACATTCTCAAAAACAATCCTGCAGTGGCTGTTAATTTTACAACGGACCATGAGCTGAAATATCAAAGCGAACATGTAGCCTGCAGTTATAGCATGAAGTACCGGTCGGTTACTGTGGAAGGTGACATCGAATTCATAGAGGACAAAGACCGCAAGATCAAAGCGCTGGACATTATTATGGCTCAATATAGCGACAGGGAGTTTAAATATAATGATCCGGCACTAAGGGAAGTAAGCACCTATCGTGTTATTATGCGGGAAATTACCGGCAGAAAGATGCATTATAGATAAGCTTCTTTTATTTCCTTCAGTTCTTCTTTGGATTTAATGCCTCGTTGGATGGTAGCATTTCCCAGGCAGATCTCGTCCTGATAAAAAACAGCAAGCTGCCCGGGAGTTATCCCGGTCTGTGGGTTGTTAAAAACCACAAGCAGTCTTTGGTTTTCCAGCGGGATAAGCTGCACCCCGTTATCGGCCTGCCGGTAGCGAAATTTTGCTTTACACTGCAGGGGCAATTGGGGTTTAATATTGATCCAGTGGCTGTTTTCTGTGATAAGCGCATGATCATAGCGGGCAGGGTGATTTTTACCCTGAACCACCTTAAGCACGCGGGTTTCGATATCTTTATCCACTACATACCAGGGCTGATTCTGTTCATTACCACCGATTCCTAGACCCCTGCGCTGGCCTATGGTATAATACATCAGCCCGTTATGCCTGCCCATCAATTTTCCAGATTCGATATCCCTGATTTCCCCCGGCTGATTGGGGAGATAACCGGAGAGAAATTTATTGAAATCGCGCTCACCAATAAAACATATCCCGGTGCTGTCTTTTTTCCTTGCATTAGGCAGATCAAGATCAGCCGCGATCTCCCTCACCTCCTCCTTAGTCATCCCACCCAGGGGGAAAAGTGCCCTGTCAAGCTGATGGTCGCTGAGCCCTGAAAGGAAATAGGACTGATCTTTTTGGGCATCAACACCTTTTTTTAAAACACTGCCCTTGCCGGTTCGCTCTACTCTGGCAAAATGCCCGGTTGCCATATAATCAGCATTCACATCCAGGGCAAACTCAAGAAATGCATTAAACTTGATCTCGTTATTACACATTACATCGGGATTGGGTGTTCGGCCTTTCTGTAGTTCTTCCAGAAAATAACTAAAAACCCTGTCCTGGTATTCTTCTTCAAAGTTTACATCAAAATAAGGAATGTCAAGCTTTTCACAAACAGCACGAACATCATCAAAATCTTTCCGTGCTGTACACACACCATTTTCGTCTTCTTCATTCCAGTTTTTCATAAATACACCCAGCACATCATATCCCTTTTTCTGTAGGATATGCGCTGCAACCGAGGAGTCAACTCCTCCTGACATTCCAAGCACTACTCGTTTCATTTGAGTAAAATTACTTTTTTCATTAATACCAAATTTATCAGGAAAAAAGGATTAAACAAAACAGGGATGTAACTGCATGATTTCATGCAGTTACATCCCACCAGGTATAATAAGCTTATATCCTGACTAATTGTATGATATTGTCCTTAGGTTTTGATTCCAGAACAACCTTACATCGCTGGTAATACGTTTTTTATTCATGTATTTTTGCGTCAACATAGCTTTCAGGCTGTTGGTGCGATATTCCCTGAGGATAGATTTTCGTGCACTTTTGTTTTTTAGTTTTATCATATCTCTCCCTTCTTGTTTTAGTTCTGGAAATCCTTCAATCGCTTCATCAGCTTTCTTCTTGTGAAGAAGATCCGGCTCTTGACCGTACCGATGGAAAGTTCAAGCTCTTCGGCAATTTCTTTGTACTTGAATCCTCTGGTGTGCATTTCAAAGGGTACGCGATAGTCCTTGTCAAGCTTTTTAACCTGCTTGTCAATTTCCTGATGGTTCATGCTGGATTCCGGGGACGCAAATTTGGTTTCTGTAAAAGAATTGAGGTAATAAAGATCGTCTGTGGTATCAATAATTGTACGGGCTTTTACTTTACGGCGATAGTTATTGATAAATGTGTTTTTCATTATGGTGAATAACCATGCTTTTAAATTATTTGGCTGAACGAATTTATCACGATACTTAAGAGCCTTTAGATATGTTTCCTGTAAAAGATCCTGGGCATCATCTTCATTTTGCGTGAGGCTCAGTGCAAAATATTCCAAATTCTTGTAAAGTTCAGTAATCTGCTTGTTAAATTCTACTCGTGTCATGTGTTTAGAATTTTTGGGTTATTAGAACTGGGTTTTATTTACTTTCAATCAAAAATGTTTAACAAAAGTAATACACAATTAAACACAAGTCAAGTGGTTTTGCTGTTAATTTTACATTATCAAGAGGTATTCTAAATAGCAATAAGGGTGCTAACCCCTATATCATATGGCCCTTACGAGTAGTAGGGGATTATTTTTATAAATA
>JBEPXQ010000359.1:0-3055 GCA_041641835.1 Bacteroidales bacterium | reverse complement strand
CTGGAAGCTATGCAGGAACTGGTTCAGGAATCAAAAATGGGAGAACTGGAAACAATCTTTATCACCACAAGAAACAAAAACTGGGTGGAAAAACTTATCCCGCTGATCCCTGAAACATCCATGTTTATTGCTGTGGGTGCAGGCCATTTGCCCGGAGAACACGGCCTGATCAACCTGCTGAGAGAAGCCGGTTTTAAAGTTTCACCTGTGAGCATCGAATTAAAAACGGAATAGTCATTCGATAAGATTAAGGCCACTCCAGGCATTAATAAAAGCCTTGAAAATAATTCTTACGTTGATGCAGAGGAACTGACTTCAAGCTGCAAATTTAGCAGGGAAGTCTTCATGTACCTCTTTCAGAATGTGTAGCTAATTAAGCCGGGTTTTAACCTGCTGCACGTCATTCGAACACATTATTTTCATCATAGGTCCGCTGGTAGTTGTCATATTCCGATGGCTTATTAAGGGCATCAATATTCTCGTAATATGTCCATCGTCCATCTTCAAATATAAAAGCAGCATAATCTTCCGGATGCGGGACAGTTTGAGAGGGTATTCCTTCCAGTTCAGGGCGTAAGGGTATCAACCGCTGAAAAATGATCATTTTTTCTGGCTTCAGCTCAGGACCTTTATCCTTTTTCTTCTTTTCTGCTTTCTGGGCTTCAAAGTCCTGATTTTGTCTTTGATGAGGAAATGGTTGCCGGCGCTTTTGCATTTCACGCTGTGAAATGCGCCGCGTTTTTCCTTTATCTTCTTCTATGATAAACTGCTGCTCATATTTCATTGACATTGGAAAGCGGTCTGAGTATTCAAAAATAATGCGGCGCAAGCGGTGATCGCGGGTACGAAACAACGGGTATCCCAGCACTAACTGCCCGTTTGATTGCAGGTAGGCTACATCAATCATCTTTATATCCGTTTTAAAATCATGCCCGTTCCAGGCCAGCAAAGTATAAAAGGTACGCCCATTACCCAAAACCTTATCAATCAACCCCTTCTCCCGTTTCACCTGAATAATATCAAAATAGATGGCTCCCACCCAATCGCCGTTTCGCAGCATTTCATATTCAGGATGTGGCAGGCTTTCAGTTTTATCCTGAAGCTCATAAACCACATATTCATCATGGCGTCGGCTATAGGCCTGTACCACGGCAAAGAAATCATAGCTATAGTCTTCATTCAAAAGGTGCCAGGTAACAATTCGGAGCTTGCGGTCGGGTGAAGTAACTATATACATCGAGTCAACAGCAGGAAAATTATATGATACCGAACCCTTCACTTTCAGGGTTTCCATCCAGTAATCAATGAGCTTCTCGTTGGCATTAAAGCGGATAAACTGCTCAGGAGAGTTCAATGTCAGCCTTCTGAGTTCTTTCAGGGAATCCTCACGCACAGCCATCAGTGAATCTGTATTTACTGTGGATGCGGATACTCCTGAGTAAACCAGGATTGAAAATAGTATTACTGAAAAAAATCCTTTGAATGTCATCTGGTGTATTATCTGATTTGCTAACGTAACATTCCCGCCGATTATTTTAATTATTTTTGCCGGAATTCCTGTCAACAGGACTGAACAAATATAAATGAATTATGGATATACAGCAAGTAAGAAAAGGGCTGCGTGAACTTGGTGAAATCATGCTTGCCGCCGGGGAGTCACGATTTGGCAAACTGACCGGGGAGCAGAAAGAAATCGCCAAAGATCTGGAAACGCTGATACCTAAAGCCGTGGAAGAAAACCACTGGTTTACGGAAAACAATACCCGCTATGCTATGCTTGCCCATGCACATATGCTGCTAAAAGCAGAAAAGCCGGATTTTTTTTCTGAAGAAAATACGGGTAATACCATAGCAGTGATCCCTCCTGCCCTGGCTCCTCTTGACGGGCTGAAGGATGTAGCCATCGCGCTGCTATCGGGCTTCAAGGTGAAATACCGCCTGATGTTTGCAAAAGAAAAACTGATGCCGGCCATAGCAGATGCTCTGTTCAGGATTAATCCCGAATTCAGTGAAAAATTAGAAACCGTGGAGGGGAAAATAAGCAACTTCGATAAAGTGATCGTAAGTATTCCTGAAGACCGGCAGGAACAATGGGTTAAATATTTTTCCAAATATCCGGGCAAAATGCGACGGGCCAGCTACGGGGCAGCTGTTATTACAGGAAGCGAAACCCTTAACCAGCTGGAGTCCATCGGCAGTGACATCTTCCGCTATTTCGGGCGTACTTACCATAACATCTATAAGCTTTATCTTCCTGAAAACTACAGCATAAAAATGCTGACTGAGCCATTTGATCCGTTTGCTGCTGAAATGAAACAGCACACTCAGTATTCTAATAATTTCGAGTATAACAAATCAATTTACCTGATCAACAGCGAAGAAAATACGGATAATGGTTTTCTGATTTTCAGGAAGGATACTTCACTGCAATCAAGAATAGCTGTGATCAATTTCGACTATTATAAAGATGAAGATGAGCTGAAAGAAATGCTCCGCAGCGAGCATGATAAAAACAGCCGGATTACCTGCATCAAAAAAATCGATGATTTTTATACCGTGGATCCGGGAGAAGCATTAAAGCCTTCTTTCAGTGATCCGGATGCCAAAGACACGGCGGTAAAAATAAAAAACTAAAAAATTGCGTGTTTTTCCTTGGTTTTTATTGAAAAACATTCTACTTTTGCCGTCCAAAATATAAAGGGATAGTACAATGAAAGAAAAGATTCACCCGACGGATTACAGGTTTGTAGTATTTAAAGATGTTTCCAATGATTACTCGTTTTTGACCAAATCAACGATCAAAACCAGAGACACGATCACATGGGAAGACGGGAATGAATATCCGCTTGTAAAGGTTGAAATTTCACATAAATCACATCCTTTCTACACTGGTAAGATGAAGCTTATTGACAGTGCAGGACGTGTGGATAAATTTAAGAACCGTTATAAGAAACATTTCGAGCGCAAGGAAAGTGGGGCCGAAAACAAATAATAAAGTTGATTTCGAGCTAAAAGTCCCGGGTTTGATAAAGTCCGGGATTTTTTTTATTCAGCA
>JBEPXQ010000358.1:0-3055 GCA_041641835.1 Bacteroidales bacterium | reverse complement strand
ACCGGACCCGCCATTGAAGGAGGTGAGGTTAAAATCCATCAACCCGACCCGCAATCCGGGGAAGGTGAGATATGGATAAGGGGACCGCACGTGATGAAAGGCTATTACAAAGAACCGGAAAAAACATCGGAGGTACTTACAGAAGATGGCTGGTTCAGAACCGGCGACCTTGGTAAGCTTGACAAAGACGGATTCCTGTTTATCAGAGGAAGGCTTAAAAATATGATCGTTGGTGCAAGCGGCGAGAATATCTACCCCGAAGAAATTGAATCCATCATAAATAATTTTAATCACGTGTTGGAATCAGTGGTTGTTGAAAGGAAAGGTAAGCTGGTAGCCATGGTTCACTTTAACCAGCAGGAGCTTGAGGAAAAATATCAGGACCTTAAAGATGAAGTAACCGAATATATCGAACATAAAAAGAAAGAACTTCGTGAAGATCTGCTCAGATATGTGAATAGCAGGGTTAACCGCTTTTCCAGAGTACAGCTTGTGCAGGTTAGAAGCGAACCTTTTCAGAAAACAGCAACGCATAAGATCAAACGCTTCCTTTATACAGAATAGGAAAATGTGTTTTTTCCTGTCATAAAAACTGTGGCTCCATAAAGAGCATTCATAACCAGTTGCATCTCATGAGGGTTAAAAAGTTTCAACCATTCTGTTGAAAACTTGTGATTGAAGTTTTATTTATTTACTTTTGCACGCTCAAAATCTTAAGGAGGTTTTATGAAAGGTTATTGGAATCAGTTTTTGATTCCTTTCAAAGGCCTGAAAGTTGGAAAACATACTTTCAGTTTTGAGATTAATCATGAGTTCTTTGAGCATATAGAAGGATCCCTGTTAAAGGATGGAAATGTGAAAGTGAACCTGGAAATGGACCGGCAGGCTAATATGCTGGTGCTGGACTTTTTCATCAAAGGATACATCAACCTGAATTGCGACCGTTGCCTGGATGACTACAGGCATCCCGTGGAAGGGCACCGTATTCTGATTGTGAAATTTTCACCTTCAGGCCAAAGCCTGGATGAATCAGAGGATATTATTGTACTTCCCGAAGAAGCACATCAACTTGACGTGGGGCAGCACATTTACGAATTTATCAGTCTGCTGCTTCCCATTAAACATGTGCATGAACACAGGGCCGATTGCAACCAGGAAATGCTCAGAAAACTACAACAAGAGAATGAAAACGACAACGCTGATGATCAAATTGATGAGCGTTGGAAGGCTCTGGAAGAGCTTAAGAAGAATATGAAAAACAATTAAACAATATTGTTATGGCACATCCCAAACGAAAAACATCCAAAACCAGGAGAGATAAGAGAAGGACGCACTATAAAGCATCCAGCCCAACAGTTATGACCTGCCAGAACTGCGGCTCATCTGTATTGTATCACCGGATTTGTGGAGAATGCGGTTACTACAAAGGTGTTAAAGTGATCGAAACTGAAGAAGACATCATTTAATTCATAAAATTCCCGGCAGGCGTATGGTAATCGGAATTGATGCAATGGGCGGAGACAATGCTCCTTCAGAAGTTGTGGAAGGAATTGTGGAAGCCCAAACTGCTATCCAGGAAGGTGATATCATAACACTTATAGGTAATGAACCCCTTATCCGGGAGCATTTGGATGGATACACGTATTCTGAAGACAAAATAAATATTGTGCACGCACCGGAGGTTATCGCGATGGATGACCAACCCACGCGTGCTTTTTCTGCTAAGCCACGTTCAAGTATCAGTGTTGGATTCCGTCTGTTGAAAGAAGGAAAATTGGATACCTTTGCCAGCGCCGGTAACACTGGCGCTATGCTTGTGGGATCTGTCTATGAGATCGGAGTCATAAAAGGCCTGATAAGGCCTACAACAGCAGCATTAGTCCCAAAGGAAAACAGCGGATATTCCGTATTGCTCGATGTCGGGACAAACCCCGATGTAAAACCCGATGTAATGAACCAGTTTGCATTCCTGGGTTCACTGTTTGCCGAATTTTTTCTCCGCACACAAAACCCCAAAGTTGGTCTGCTCAATATCGGGAGCGAAGATAAAAAAGGAAATATCCTTTGCCAGTCAACTTTCCCTTTACTAAAGCAAAACGATGAAATTAACTTCATCGGCAATGTCGAAGGACACGATATCTTTAATGGAAAGGCAGATGTGATTGTTTGCGACGGCTATACAGGAAATATCGTGCTCAAACAGTTGGAAGCTTTCTATGAAGTGATGGCAAAGCGACAAGCTGATGATCCATTTATCGAAAGACTGAATTTCGAAAACCACGGGGCCACACCCGTTATTGGCATCAACAAGCCGGTTTTAATTGCTCATGGAATTTCAAAAGCCAAAGCATTTAAAAACATGGTTGTCAACTCAGCACATCTCGCCCGCTCAGGGCTGAACGAAATTATCCGGCAAAAGCTGGCAGAAAATATTGGTCTGTAAAAATTTTATAATTTTACCCCTTTTTAAACGGAGGATTTTAAATGACAAATATCAGGGCAGCTATTACAGGTATTGGAGGTTATTTGCCTGATTACTTACTGACAAACGAAGAGCTAAGCCAGATGGTGGATACTACTGATGAGTGGATAATGACACGCATCGGAATCAAAACCCGGCATATACAAAAGGAGCCCGGCAGAGGAACCTCAGATATTGCGGTACCAGCCATCAAAGAATTGCTTCAAAAAACAAATACCAAACCCGAGGAGGTTGATTTTCTGCTGTGTGCCACCGTAACACCCGATCATCAGTTCCCGGCCACCGCCAATATCATCAGCGACAAACTGGGTATTAAAAATGCATTCTCCTATGATATGAATGCCGGATGCTCCGGTTTCCTCTACGCACTGGAAACGGCGTCCCACTTCATCGAATCAGGAAGATACAAAAAGGTTGTAGTGGTAGGCGCTGAAAAAATGTCGTCTATAGTAGATTACACCGACCGTTCAACCTGCCCCATATTTGGTGATGGTGCCGGTGCTGTAATGCTTGAACCAACCACCGAAGATGTCGGTATCATCGATTCCATGTTGCAAAGCGATGGCTCCGGAC
>JBEPXQ010000357.1:0-3067 GCA_041641835.1 Bacteroidales bacterium | reverse complement strand
TCAGAACTAACTTTGATAGCTTTTCCCAACTCGTTCGTCAGGGTATTAAAATTGACGGCCATCCCGCCGGCATTCAGGTTTTCCTCTATTACTGGATCAGGATATTCGGTTCCGAAGAATGGATCGTGAAGCTTCCATTTACCCTGGCCGGGCTTGCGGCTGTTTACCTGATATTCATTATCGGGAAAAAATGGTATAATGAAACCATCGGCCTTATCTCTGCTGCCTTTCTGGCAAGTATCCAGTTCACCGTAATGTACAGCCAGATAGCCAGACCCTATATCAGCGGCTTGTTTTTTTCGCTGCTAATGGTGTATTACTGGACTAACCTCATCAAAAAACCCGATGAAAAATTCTACAAAAATGCTGCAGGCTTTGTCATAGCCGGCACACTCTGTGCCTACAATCATCATTTCAGCCTGCTGTTTGCAGTCATAGTGGGCATCAGCGGCCTCTTTATTATCAAAAGAAACTTTCTTCTGAAATACATGTTGGCGGGGGTAATAATTTTCCTGCTTTACCTTCCGCATCTCAATATATTCTTTTATCAACTAAGCCTGGGAGGTGTTGAAAACTGGCTGTCGAAACCTGATAATGACTTTATTGTAGATTTCATCGCTTACATTTTCAACTTTTCTTACCTGTCCTTTTTCCTGGTTCTTCTACTGATAACCGCAGGCTTATTCAGCAGCCGGCTGAAGAAAATCAGACTTAAGAATTTCAGCCTGTTCCTGCTGTGGTTCCTGCTGCCGCTTCTTATTGGCTTTTTCTATTCCAGGTACGTAAGTGCGGTGCTGCAGTATTCAGTGCTGATCTTCAGTTTTCCTTTTCTGTTTTTTGTTTTATTCGGACATATCAGAAAACAAAATCCCCTAACTAACCTGCTGGTGGTAACTGTTATACTGGGGTTCAATATTTTCACGCTCATCCATAACAGGATGCATTACACCCTGCTGTATCATTCGCCACATGAAAACATACTGCTGGATCACCAGGCTGCACAGGAAAAATATCCCAATACTTTGTCGGTAGTCGATTCGCATAAAAAAATCACACGATATTATGCTAACAAAACAGCTGTGGATACCTCATTTACCTGGTATGACAGCTTTTCATCAATAACAGAATTCAGGGATTTCCTGGAGCGCGAAGCCAGCGATTATGACCACCTCTACATGGGCTGCCTGTCCTCCAATGATCCTTTAACAATAGCAGTTATCCTGGATTATTTCCCACGCCTTATAATACAGCATAATTATTACGGCGGCACTACACGGCTGTTCGCTAAAAATGCGGGGAAAAAGCCGGGTATTTTCAGTTCTGCATTGGATTTTGAATCGCCGGGAGAATACTGGTCAGAAATCAGGCAGGATAAGTTAACGGATTCAGCTGCTTCTGAAGGAAAATCATACCTAATGAATAATACTGACGAATGGAGCCCTTCTTTTGCAGCTCCGCTGGATGAAATGATCATACATGAGAACAACTTTATCGACATATCTGCAACCATCAGCATTAACGAAAATGCTGAAGAGGTGCTGCTCGCGGGTTCCATCGACTCCGGTGAGAAAAACATCTACTGGGGAGGTACAGCTGCATCAGAATTTATTCCGGGAGAAGATTCGCTTACTGTCCGTGTTCATCACAGCGTGGATTTACCTGTTACGAAGCATCTTTCTCATGGGCAAACCTTTAAAGCCTACTTCTGGAATAAAGGTAAACATTCATTTCTGATTCATGACATGAGCGTCCGCGTGAGAAAAGGGAACCCTTATATTTACGGCTTATACGAGCCCATTCCGGGCAGGTGTTTGTTTTAATTCAGAAAACAGAAAATATGAGACTTAAGATAATAATATTCGTCATGATTTTGCTTGGCTCCTGCGGGCAGGACACTGAGAAGAGAAAGCAGCAAATCAACAGCCCGCTGCTGGGAGAATGGATACGCATGGGCCATCAGGGGCCGGTGTCATTTCACTTCAAAGCAGACGGCACGGTGGAAGCTGATATCAATAATGATGACCAACCTGATGTTTTTTCCGGGTATTCCCTGTCCGGTGACACCATCCTCTTCCACGATCGTGAGGGAAAGCTGTGTGCTTCGCACGGAAAATACCTGATGAATATTACTCCATATTATGTTTCCTTCAACCTGCTTGACGATACCTGCATGGGGCGGGTCCGCTCAACCATGGGATACTGGACAAAGCCTGGCTACGTGGAAATATTAGAGCAGCTCAGCAATGAAATTGACTCCGCTACTGATGCAGGCTTGTTTCTACACCGGGCCAGGATCTATCTGGCCATGGGCAAAGCTGAGGATGCGCGTTCCAACCTGAACGTGTACATTAACCATAATCATGGCAATGATCAGGCATATGTAAACAGGGCTGCGACCTTTTTCCCTGGTCAGTTGCAGGAGGCTGTTGAAGACTGCAATCATGCCATTGCTATCAACCCGGAAAATAAAAATGCATACTTCCTTAGAGGGCTCGCCTTGTATGACCTGGGAGAAGAAAAAAGAGCCTGCGCCGATTTTAAAGAAGCCATCAGGCTTGGCTTTACTGTATTGAAAAAAGCAGAACAGAATAAGTGTTCGGAATACTGGAATGAAACGAGCATGCCTGGCTTAAACACACACGAGTATGATTAAATGTAAGGTATTACATACGAGCCCCATCGCACCTTTAATATCAAATTTAGACAGATGGAAAAACAGATTAAGGCTAAACCTGTATCTTCGCCTGATAATTAACCGGCATTAGGATTATGTGGCAGTTACTGGCATTTACCTCCGCGTTGTTTTCGGCATTGGCAGCCGTTTTTGAAAAGAAGGCACTTTTGAAAAGCGACCCGCTGGTGTTTTCCTTGATATTATCTGCCCTCACCATGTTTTTCACCCTTCCGTTTCTGCTCTATGCTGACCTGAATGCACTGGAATTTGCAACCGTGGCTGTGTTGTTCGGCAAATCAGTGTTGGGTGCCTTTGCATTTCTGCTGGTAATGCATGGCCTGAAACGTCTTGACATCAGCGCGTCATTACCGCTCCTGGTTCTTACGCCTGGTT
>JBEPXQ010000356.1:0-3076 GCA_041641835.1 Bacteroidales bacterium | reverse complement strand
TACATTGCTAAGCTTCTCCCTGTATATAAGCCTTCTGACAGCCTTACCCTTAATATCCTTAATTGTTTTTAAATTGGGATAATCCAGGTCAATGATGCTGCGCTCCGGGTGCTTTGGGTTATACCACACCAGAAATTCGTAATTCTTAAGTACCGGGATACCTTCATCAGTGATAATGCGTCTCTGCCCCAGCCGGGTGGCCCTTGACTCATGCTGGTAATACACAGAATCACCTACTACATATTTATAATGCAGGTTGCGGCTGTCGTTATTAAAGCTTAGTGTTGAGTACACCTGCCCGATGGTTTTGGTATTATGTCTCCTGATCAGCAGGTAACGAAGGTCGTTAAACAAAAAGATGGTAAGAAATATAAACAACATTGATAAGGTAGCGATAATAAAATCCTTGCGCTGATACAATGCTTTACTGTTTTTTTCATTCTGCTGCTGGTAGTATCTGGCCCTTGTAACTGCCATGCTTCGGGCTCTTTCGCGCTGTTGCCGGCGAAATTCAAGACGCCGCTCATAAACCACGCGCTTATTATCATACCACGCCCGCCGGGATGGAACTGAAAGGATCTGGTATGCCTTTGAAATTTTATTAAATATTTCGCTGGAAGCACTGCTGCCGCCACTGTCAGGATGATAACGCATGGCAAGCCTACGGTACGCCCGCTTGATATCCTGCTGTGATGCATTTCTCCCAATTCCCAGTATGGCATACAAATCAATCATATACTTAGCTTCTGAACTTATATAACGTTCAATTCAGTTTTAAGTGTCAGTTATTCTGAAGAAAAGCCTTTTTGTTTTCTCAAGTTCATAAAAGAAACAAAACAAAGGGCCGCGCGTTTTTCTGTTACTAAACATGACATGCATTAAAGACAGGAAGTTTCTTACTTTTGTAAACAATTATGGATGCAAGCAGAATAAATATAAGAAATAAAAAAGCCTCTTTCCGCTATTTTCTGATTGAAGAATTCACGGCGGGGCTGGAGCTGATGGGTAGTGAGATAAAGTCAATCCGGAAGGGAAAAGCTTCCATATCCGAGGCTTATTGTTCTTTTGATAAGAAAGGAGAACTATATGTGCGCGAAATGCACATTTCCCCCTATGAGATGGCAATACATTATACGCATGAGCCCAAGCGTCCGCGCAAGCTTCTGCTCTCCAAAAGGGAGCTGAAAAAGCTTCAGAATAAAACCAAAGAAAAGGGTTTTACAATTGTGCCTGTTTTACTGCACATCAGTGAAGAAGGCTGGGCCAAGCTTGATATAGCACTGGCCAGAGGAAAACACAGCTACGATAAAAAGGAATCCATTAAATCGAAAGATATTAAGCGGGATATGCAGCGCAGCCTTAGGGATTATTAGTCGCTGTTTTTCTTTTTGCGCTGGTAATGATACCGGTATCTCACATTGATCTGCCTGGGGTCATGTTCCTTTTCAGGCACCATCCAGTAAGGGTCTTCCTCCTCCTGCTCTTGCTCTTCTTCTTCCTCCCATTGATAAGACGGGCGCTGAGGGCCTTCTTTCCTGTAAAAAACGGCCAGAATGATCCCGGCTACTGTGCCCATCAGGTGGCCTTCCCAGGAGATGTTACGCCGCGGGAAAAAGTCGGGAAACATTCCCCAGATCATGCTTCCGTAAAGAAAAAATACCAGCAGCATAAAAGCCAGCACATGTTTTTCGCGCCTGATTAATGCTGATGTAATATGAAAGGCTGCCAAAGCATACACTATTGTACTTGCGCCTATATGATAATTTTCGCGGGCGAACACCCATACCCATAATCCGGAGAATAGCCAGGAAAGGAGGAAAACCTGCAGCGCTACTTTGCGATAAAAATAAAAAAGCCCCCAACCCAGAACGATCAAAGGAACACTATTTGACATCAGGTGCTTCAGGTCGCCATGGATAAGTGGAGATAATATTATTCCAGGTAAACCTTTACCGTGAAGTGGCAAAATACCAAAATCGGAAAAATCAAGCGAGAACTGTAATTCAATGAGTTTTACTATCCAGAGTATAACCACGAAAAACACGGGAAAGATCAAACTGCGCCATATTCTCTTCAGATCATTGTCCATTAAAATAATTCTTTGACTGAAGAGGCAAAAGTAAAGCTAATTTTGTTCATTCGCCCAGGCGATATTATTTGCATCTATAAGCATGCTATTCTTGCAAGGCTACAACAAAGGTGGCCATGATATGGACAGCTTTGTTGGCATGTGGGGATGGAAACGCACCTTCAATTTCTCACTGCGTGTAAACTTCTAAATCCTGATACTATCTTTCTTTCTCAGAAGGCTGCCCGAAACGGTGGCCTTTTTTTATGCCTGAAACCCACATCCAAAGGTCGTGTTCTGTTTCTATCACGTCAATTTTGATCCGCTCTGCCTCATGTTTTACTTCTTCCTCGCTTTTGGCATAGTCCGCAATTTTGCGATCATACATATTAGATTCTTTATAAATCTGTGAGGAAAATGCGCGGAAGAAAAACAAATCGTCGAAGTTTTTGATATTGGTGGCTACTTGTTTGGAATTAATCTCGGTTTCTTTCAAATCAAGATCGAAATAAACAAAAAACAGGGTGGTGGTGTCGCCCGTACTTTTATGAACTCCCACCGGACCAACACCTTGAACTCTAAACTCCATCAATGAATTCTTTATATCAAAGTATGCATAATCCAAAAGTCTGTGAGCGATAATCTCATAATCATCAACATTTAAAGGCTCTGTCATTTCATTATTGATCTTCCCGTTATCAGAACACGTATATCTCTTTAATTCCCCCTGATTGATTTTGTTATTCAATAAATCAATCAAGGCATCATTTCCAAAAATTGCCGGATTATTTTCAGGCTTAAGTATTCGCCAGAATGTTTTGCGCCAAAGAATATTATTACCCCAAGCATCATAATGTGGAGAATGCACCAACGGCTCTTCTGGCAACTCCGGCTTTGTTTGCTTGAATTCAAAAGGTTGGGTATAAATTCTCTTAACAGCTACATTCCCGCTGGAATCCCAGACTACCCACTCTCCTATGCGGCAGTTATTCCTGAAGTTTCCCCGCG
>JBEPXQ010000355.1:708-3077 GCA_041641835.1 Bacteroidales bacterium | reverse complement strand
ATAAAAACGTAAAGATGAAGCGTATAGCAAAGCGAAAATATGAAGCCCTGATCTTTTTGATCCTGTTTTTTGGATTTTTCGGCTTCCTGGGTAACCGTATGGGATTGCCCAACTTACTTAATACACTCATGAATACTGCACACGACCTGTTGCTCAACACTGTCTTTTTCATCATGGGAATTACCGTTTTAACCGGTGCTTTGGGCAAGCTGATGATTGAGTTTGGCGTAGTAAGATTACTGGAAACAATATTACGGCCTTTGATGCGTCCTATTTTCAACTTGCCCGGGGTGGCATCGCTGGCAGGATTGATGACTTTTTTCTCTGACAACCCGGCTATTATCAGCCTGTCAAGCGACAAGAATTTCCGCGGTTATTTCAAGCAGTTTGAGCTTATTTCACTAACCAATTTCGGCACAGCATTCGGCATGGGACTCATTGTTCTCACCTTCATGTCAAGGTTTGGGTATTTTGGGCCTTCCATGGTAGGGCTGGCCGGTGCGGTGGTGGGTGCTGCTGTATCCACGCGCCTGATGCAGTTCCAGATCAGAAAAGTGCTTCCGAAAGAAGAACCCAGAGAACTTACTGAAGGAGAAGCTGAATCCATAACGTTCAGATCAGAAGGCTCCACGTTTGAGCGTTTTCTCAACGCTATTCTTGATGGTGGCAAACAGGGAGTGAACCTTGGCCTGCAGATCATTCCGGGAGTACTGATCATTTCTTCCATAATAATGATCGTTACCTTCGGGCCAAAAGATGCGGCGGCAGGCTACCAGGGCCTGGCTTACGAAGGTGTTCCGCTCCTGCCCAAGGCAGCTTCTTACCTCGACTGGCTTTTCTATGGGCTTTTCGGATTTAAGAATCCCGAACTGATAGCTTTTCCCATCACCTCACTTGGAGCTGTAGGTGCAGCACTGTCATTGGTAAAGGCCTTTATTGAGCAGGGTATCATTACAGGAAATGAAATTGCTGTTTTCACTGCCATGGGCATGTGCTGGAGTGGTTATCTGAGCACACACACAGCTATGCTGGATACGCTTAACTTCAGAAAGCTTACATCAAAAGCATTGCTGTCGCATACCATCGGTGGGTTGGTAGCAGGTTCTTTTGCCCATTATCTCTACCTGCTGATTTCAGTTTGGTTCACAATTTAACAATACCTGCCAGTTTCCCGAAAGAACAACAATCCCCATTTTGATTGAATCTTCCGGGAATGATTTTAATTTTTCATAGTGGGAATGGATATTAAATAGACAATTTATTTTGCTTTACATCATTTTCCCCTGGTTGTATATTTGAGCCCGAAGAAGAATTTTGGGTAATCAAAACTGAAACGCCTGGCAGCTGTCGCGAGTTTTCGTAGCATTTGAGGAACACTGTAAGGGTGTTTATATTGATTATATTTTACTGGGGACATGCCAAAATTCAGTTAGCGTTTCTATAGCTAAATATTAATAATGAACTTTTTAACATAACTGAAGTTTCCTTTTTAAGCATTTTGCATTATGAACCAGGCCGAAAAAATAAGGATTGAATATTTACAGAATGGGAAAATTAAAGGGCATAGAACTTATAGCTAATGAAATGGAGGGAGTTACCGGACACCCCGTTTTTATTGCCGACCTTGAAACAAGAGATATTGCTTTTTCCGGGGAACTCCTGAAATACCTGGGTTACGATACTCTGATTGAACATAACAAACTATTTAAGGGAATTTTTAATAACCTGGATCACTCCCAGAAAAAAGATATCCGGAGGAAACTCAGAAAAACCCTACAGTCAGGCATTAATAATTATCTGGAAATAAATTTCAGTCATAACAACAGGATTTTCTATACAGGGATTAATATTTATCTAAGCCGCATAATTTACCCCGGCCACAAACTGCTTGTGGCAAGAGTAGCGGATAAAAGCAACACCAGCAGGCTACGTATAAGTAACGGAGCAACACGCGAGCAGCTAAAGGCAATACTGAATTCAGCCCCTGATCCCATCGTGATTATTTCTGTAAAAGGACAGATAACCGATTTCAACCCGGCGGCAGCCTCCTTCCTGAATGAAAATCCTAAAAACCTTAAAAACAATTTCATTTGGAAATACATCAAAAACGGCAACCCGGAATTCCTGGAAGCTATGGTTTCCAGAACCATAAGAAAGTCTTTCTCAGTACATAACAATGTGATCTTTAAAACAGCTGATAATAATACCTTTTACACAGAAGTTTCGGCAAGCACTGTTTATGATGAGAAAAGCCTGAGCTACATAAGTTTATTCATAAGGGACATCAGCGGAAGTATCCTTTACCAGAAGCAACTGGAAAAAGAAAAACGCAAGGCCGAGGAAGCCGACCGCCTTAAAACTGCTTTCCT
>JBEPXQ010000355.1:0-698 GCA_041641835.1 Bacteroidales bacterium | reverse complement strand
GCATGAGATACGCACTCCAATGAATGCCATCATTGGTTTTTCCGAACTACTCATTGATCCTGATGTTGACCAAAATGACATTGAGGAATATACCCGTCTGATCAATACAAACTCAAATCAACTGATGGACCTGATAGAAGATATTATTGATGTTGCCAAAATTGAAGCAGGGCAGGTAAGGATCAGAAAAACTGCCTGTTCAGTGGCTGAATTATTAAAAGATCTACCGGAATATTTTGCCAACATGAACACAAATGAAGGCAAAGAACTTAGATTTTCAACCGATTATCCCCCTGACTTCATGTCACATACATTGATGTGTGATGGCTATCGCGTGAAACAGATTATAAAAAACCTAATCTCAAATGCTGTTAAATTCACAGAAAGAGGTAGTGTAACTGCGGGTTATGAATTGCATGATAAAATCATAAAATTCTTCGTGCGGGATACCGGGATCGGGATTCCTGCTGACAAGCAGGCACAGATATTTGAGCGCTTCAGGCAGGTGGAAGAATCGCATGTGAAGCGATACAATGGCGCCGGTCTTGGGCTGAGCCTGAGCAAGAAACTGGCTGAACTAATGGACGGCAGCATGGGCGTTAAAAGCCTTCCGGGTAAAGGCAGTGAGTTCTACTTCACCCTCCCTGCTGAAAAACCGCATGAACCCAAAGCAGAATCGGTGGAAATGCAGCTCACCT